>DMOO01000206.1 GCA_003456855.1 Sphaerochaeta sp. | reverse complement strand
GTTGTGCTCCCCGATGTGGCCGAAAGGTGTATGGCCAAGGTCATGGCCTATTCCGATCGCCCAGGAGAGCTCGTCGTCCAGATCCAGGCCCTTGCAGATTGTGGTGGCTATCGAGGCCACGTGCAGCACATGCTCCATCCTTGTGCAGATGTGGTCGTTGCTTGGAGCGAAGAACACCTGGGTCTTGTGTTTGAGGCGTCTGAATGGAGAACTGTGCAGTATTGCGGTTGTATCGCGGTAGTACGGTGATCTGAAATCACCCATTGTTCTTGACTTGACTCTTGAGAGCAGAACGCTCTCTGGAACTTCATTTTTGAACATCATCTTATTTCCTCAAATTCATGTATATGTTATCATTGATGAAGCGAATCTTCTAGACGGGAGGTGAAGTGTGTCTGAGTTTCTGTATCCCCTAGCCACAGTGGTTCTGGACTTTTTCTGTGTCCTGTTCTGCATACGTCTCTCCGTCTCCAGACGCGGACCTGTATGGCTTCTGGGAGCGGCGCTGAGCGTTGCGCTTCTGTTCGGAGGAGTCGTCACCTTGATTGCAGCGGCCTCCAACATAGCTGGTGAGACGCTTACGGCAGTGGCCTCCTACATCTCCGTCTATCTGTTCGCCATATCCGTCCTTTGGCTCATAACGATCATAGGCTTCACGTTCAAGACCAAGCCTGACAAGTTCCTTGCAGACTCCAAGAAGGCTGAGAACGAGGACCTCTACATGAGAAAGAGACAGAAGGTCACCTACAGAAGGACAATCGACAAGAGAGCCACAGCCGCTGCCCCTGTAAGGAAATCAGACCCTGCAAAGCTTATCAGAAGATCAATCGACACAGTCCAGAAAAAGCCTACCGAGGATTACGATCCATACACAGGCGGACCTGTCGCCACAGTCAGCCCTAAGCGCACGGTTTTTTGACACTTGACCCAGCATTAGTCTTTTACAACTTCTTATTCTACAAAAAGTCATATTGTGATATACTGCTTCGACTGAGGTAATTCTGAATGGGAAGTTATGACAGGCCATTAATTATACAGAGCGACAGATCTCTGATGCTCGATGTGCACTCGCCTTCAGCCAATGACTGCAGAAGCCAGATCATCGCCTTCAGCGAACTTGTGAAGGCTCCGGAGCATGTCCACACCTATTACATCAGCGCGATATCCCTCTGGAACGCCGCAAGCGCAGGCCTAGGCACGAACGAGATCCTAAGCCGCCTTGAGCACTGGTCCAAGTTCCCCGTCCCAGCCAACGTGCTGGACTTCATCAACGACGTCTCTTCCAGGTTCGGGAAGCTCAAGCTCCTTCCCGGCACTGACGATGAAGGCAAGACCTACAACCTGAAGATTAACGACCCGTTCATTGCAAAGGCCATAGCGGCGACGCATAACCTAAAGGGCATACTTAAGAAGACCGAGGACCCGAGCGTCTTCAACATCATGAGGTACGACAGAGGCACAGCCAAGCTTGAGCTTATTAAACTTGGTTACCCGGTCGATGACAGAATCCCTCTGAACAAGGGCGAGCACGTTCCGATGAACCTCAAGGCTGAGCTCAGGGACTACCAGCAGCTGGCCTTGGATTCGCTTCTTGGCGACATGGGCCCCGGAACAGGCTTCGGGACCATCGTCATGCCATGCGGAAGCGGAAAGACCCTTGTTGGAATGGGAATCATGGGCAAGCTCCAGACAAGGACGCTGATTCTCTGTCCTAACGTCGTCGCCGTCCACCAGTGGATCAACGAACTGAAGAGCAAGACGGACATCCCAGCCGACATGATAGGCGAATACTCCGGGGAGAAGAAGGAGATAAAGCCGATCACGGTGTGCACCTACCAGGTTCTGACCTACAGGCAGAGCAAGGACGATGAGTTCGAGCACATGAAGATCATCCAGAACGGGAACTGGGGTCTTGTCATCTACGACGAGGTCCACATGCTCCCCGCCCCTGTGTTCAAGATCACCGCCGAGCTTCAGAGCGTCTACAGAGCAGGTCTCACGGCAACGCTTATCAGAGAGGACGGCCGTGAAGAGGATGTATTCTCCCTGGTGGGACCGAAGAGGTTCGACATCCCATGGACAGACCTTTCACAGAAGGGCTGGATCGCAAGCGCCTACTGCGTGGAGGTCAGAGTCCCTCTGAACCAGGAGCTTGCACTGCCGTATGCCGTTGCATCAAAGAGAGAGAAATACAAGCTTGCAAGCACAAGCCCCGAGAAGGACAGGGTCATCGAGGCCCTTCTTGCAAAGCACCAGGGCGAGAGCATCATAATTATCGGACAGTATCTGGACCAGCTGAAGAAGGTCCAGCAGAAGTTCGGCTTCCCGATGATCACAGGAAGCATGGCAAACTCCAAGCGCGATGAGCTTTACAGCAAGTTCAGAACCGGAGAGATCAAGATACTCATAGTCTCCAAAGTCGCCAACTTCGCCATAGACCTTCCGGATGCATCGGTTGCAATCCAGATATCAGGGACCTTCGGCTCTAGGCAGGAGGAGGCCCAGAGACTTGGAAGGATCCTAAGGCCCAAGAAGAACCCTTGCTTCTTCTACACGATCATCTCCAAGTACACCGTCGAGGAGGAGTTCTCCGCCAACAGGCAGAAGTTCCTTGTCGAGCAAGGCTACCGCTATGAGACCAGGGAGGCATGATGGAAGCCAAGGAAACTTTCCTCTCATATCTCAACGCACTCGATGACGACTACTACTTCTTCATAGCCACAATGGTCCTTGGGAAGGTCCAGACACCTTACCACAAGCCTGTGCTGAACACAAAGATCCTCTCCTTCCTGATGAACCAGGAGAACAGGGAGAACATAATGGCCTCCTTGGATCTGATGGATCTGAAGTACCTGTCACTTACCATGCTGATCGGAAGGTGCACACTGACCGACATCCACGAGTTCTTCCACATAGACAGCTACCCACTGGTGGTCACCAGGATGGACAGCCTCTGCGACAGGCTTATCCTTCTCAGAGAGAACAAGGTCTACAGCGTGAATCCGGTTCTGAAAGAGGACCTGAAGGGTCTGTACAGATCAAGCTACCTGTTCGAGGAGTCAGACGAGCCTGCCAACAACCAGCCATTCGTGGACAGGAACGTTCTCTTTGCAATGCTGAACCTTCTGTCAAACGGCTCGGTTCCTGTAAGGGAGGCAAACGCCCATCACTTCACAAGAACGGACAAGCTGGACAAGGTCTTCCCGCAGGCAACCAAGGAACAGGCTGTAACCGTCTACGAGAGCATAAAAGCCATGGCTCTGGATTCAGGTGCCATCAGCATAGCATCAGGCAGGTACATCCTGAATCCTGAGAAGGCCAAGGTCCTCACCAGGCTGGACAGCCTGAATCTGATGCTCTCTGCAATCGAGCACCGAATCAGCCTTCCAAGCAAGTGCGACGGCATAGGGCTGAGCGCCTCATGCTCAAGGCTTCTGGGAATCCTGAAGAGCCACTGCATGAACCTCAGGCAAGCCATGGTGCTTCTTGAGATCTTCACAGGACTGGACAGGATCAAGGATGCAAAGAAGTCCAATGATATTCTAAACGATGTCATGGATATGATGTATCGCTTTGGATTCATAGCCATCAACCATGCAATAGTCCATCTTAATCCTGCTGTCATGGCAGAAGATATAGCCACGTCCAGAACCAGTCTGGACACCAATCTGGTGGTCTCCTACTACGGGACACCGAGCTACGATGACATCCTCTACATCTTCTCAGACGTGCTCGTCTGCGACAAGATGGCAAGCTACGTCATCTGCAAGGAGAGCTACAACAGGGCCCTGAGCCTTGGAATCACGGAAGATCAGATCATTGACTACCTCAAATCAGAGGACATAAAGGCCCAGTTGACCCAGTGGAAGGACTCATTCTCGAGAATAACCCTGTATGATGGCATCCTGATCAAGTGCGACAGCGCCTTCACACCGGTTGTCATGATGCATCCGGACCTTCAGGAGCATATCATCCAGAGGATTGACGAGAACCTCTTTCTCATGAGGCGCTCCAGCTTCCACGAGTGGCAAAGCATACTGGCCTACGCCCTTGACATGCACCATCTTCCGATTCCTGTCTCGGAGGTTGAGACGACAGCAAACCAGTCCATCATAAGTGCCCAGAATTATGAAATCAATGATGTAATTCCACCAATCACTCCAAAAGAGACTATCAAAGACTGGAGTAAGATCAAGGCCGAACTCATAGAGCATGCCAGCAAACTGGGTTGTCTGACAGAGGATGTGAAGGAGCTGATCAAGGCAAAGCTGATAGTCTCCAAGGACCAGATCGGAAAAGGTTTCAAGTATGCTTCGATGCCGACAATAAGCGGCTTTGACTTCAACGCGAAGATCTCAGCCATAAAGAGTGCGCTCAAGGGCAAGAGCTCCTTGATGAGGATAGAGCTTCCAAACGAAACTGTCATTGTAAAGCCTGTCGAGGTTTCAAAGGGTGATGCAAGAAACAGCGTTCTGAAGGTGGAGGTCCTGCCTGACGGTCTTGAGAGGAACATCCCGGTGTCATCAATCTTCAGGATCACCGTGCTGCGCTGGTCCATCAACTAGTCGGTTCCGAACTCGCTCTCGTATTCGTCTGACTTCTCTATCCACTGAAGCTCAAGGTCGTTCTTCTGGTCCTCCAGGGTCTGCTTCCTGGCGGCAAGCTCGTTGATCTTGTTCACGTCGCTGTAGTTCTCGTGCAGGTTCATAAGTGCGTTGACCTCTGAGATCTTCAGCTCCAGATCGTCGACCTTCTCCATAAGTGTCTGGATCTCGTTCTTAAGCTTGTTCCTCTTGTTCCTCAGCCTGTTGGCCTCCGCCCTGTCCATAACAGGAGTCTTCTGCTCGAAGCCGAAGCTTGCCTTGAACTCCTCATCACGTGAAGCCTGGGCCTTGGGAGCCTTCAGAGTCGATGGTGCGGACTTGTTCTC
>DMOO01000225.1 GCA_003456855.1 Sphaerochaeta sp. | reverse complement strand
TCTCGCGCTTCACATCCAGGAAGGAGATTCTTCTCTCCGTCTTGTCCTTGGAGATGTGCAGCATTGCAAGCTTGTCGGGATTCCTGTTGGCGATCTCATCGACGACGTCGAACGCGAAGTTGAACTTCTCAGTGTTCTTGAAGGTGATCTTCTCAGGTGTACCCTTTGCATTGAGGGAGACATCGATGTATCTGTGCCAGATGCGCTGTGCATCGTCCGGCTTCTGCTGCTCTCTGGCGACAGGTGAATATGTGACAGGTGTTAGCTCAGGAATCGGGGCTCCAGTAGGATTGAGGACTATGGCGTAGAACTCGCAGTCCTTGCCGTTTACAGCGATCATTCCATGCGGTGTGGATGAGCTGAAGTAGATGCTGTCTCCAGGACCCAGGGTTGTCCTGTGCTCACCGACCTGCACAAGAAGGTTTCCTGATATGACAAGGTCAAGCTCCTGGCCGTCATGGCTTGTAAGCTCGATGTCCCTGAACTGGGCGCTCTCATCGAAGCGGCTCTTGACGTACAAAGGCTCTGCGATCCTGTTCTGGAAGGCATAGGCAAGATTGTAGTAAGTCATTCCGTGGGCGTTGGATATCTCCTGACCCTGCCCTGATCTGGTGACTGTGAAGGACTTCAGTTTCGGGCTGTGTCCTTCGATGATGTCAGTCACATCGACACCCAGTGCAAGTGCGCAGCGGTAGATGAAGGTGAAGTTCAGATCCCCCGTACCGGATTCGCAAGCAAGGTATTCATCCCTTGTCGTCTGGGTCTTTGCAGCCATCTCATAGGTTGTAAGTCCCTCGATCTCTCTCAGTTCCTTGATTCTGGATGCCATCTCCTGAATCTTGTAGTCAAGTCCTGAAATCTGTGCCATGTCCAATCTCCTCCCGGGACGGTAAAAAAAATACCCGTCCCAAAGTATGATCTTTGAGACGAGTATGATATTACCCGCGGTACCACTCAAATTGCCCATTTATGAGCCACTTTCAGGGTCCAACAACCCCTATGCCCTAACGCGGCAGGATCGGATGGGTTTTACTCGCAAATGAAGCTTTCTTCCCATCAGCTCGGAAGCGACAGCTGATTCAGTTAGTTCCCACGGCTCGCACCATCCGCCGTCTCTCTCCTGGCTATTCTGAAGAGCACTCTTCGTCAACGCTTTGTGATGAGTTTATGAAATTATTCTGTTTCTATCAAGAGGAACTCGAGAAAAAGTGTCATTTATGTGATTTTCGGGCAATTAATTCACTTTCCGTTGACTATGGTCTCGCAGATCTCAGCGGAGTCACCATAGTAGTTTGAGGCGTCAAGGCAGGAAAGAACCTCGTCGGAAGTCATGTACTTCCTGATTGACTCGTTCTCGGAAAGAAGCTTTGCAAGAGGATTAGCTTTGCCCTCCTGGACCTCTGCCCAGGACTTCAGGCTCTCCTCCCTGATGACCTCGTGCATCACCTGGCGGTCAGCTCCCCTGCGTCCAAGCTCCATCAGAAGGCGCTCGGTTGCGGCGAAGACACCATAGGCATCAAGGTTGCGCTTGATGGATGCCTCATGGACGTTCATGCCCTTCACGACCTTTGAAGCTGTGATCAGGACCTCATCCATTGCAAGGAAGGCCTGTGGCAGGAACAGACGGCGGTTTGCACTGTCATCCAGAGTCCTCTCGAGAATGGAGAGCGATGCATTGTCCCAAGCATTCGGGACCAGAGAATGGACATAGCGGCAAAGGCTGTCTATCTTCTCGCAGTTGATGGGGTTACGCTTGAAAGGCATGGCTGATGAACCGACCTGGTTCTTGCCGAAAGGCTCTGACCACTCACCTATGGCCGTGCTCTGGAGCATCCTGAAATCAAGTGCGAACTTTGCAATCGCACAGGAAAGGTCATCAAGAACATGCATGACCTTGAGGTCCTGCGTCCTTGGATAGACCTGTGTGGCACCGTCAAAGGCTACGATTCCGAGCTCTGACATGACAAGGTCATCAAGCTCCTTGGAGGACATCCCGTTGTCGCCGAGAAGACACTTGTAGCTTGCCCTTGTTCCGACGGCACCCTTCATGCCCTTGCCCTTGATGACAATGCCCTCAAGCTCCTCTATGCAGGAGTCCAGGTCCTGGATTACCAAAGCCAATCTGTAACCGACTGTGGTGACCTCTGCACTCTGGATATGGGTGAAGGCCATGCAGGGAAGATCCTTGTATTTCATTGCCTTCTCAGCAAATGAAGCTCTAAGAGCCTTTGTCTTCTCAAGGACGATTGCAATGGCCTGCTTCAGCCTGATGGCATCGGCATTGTCAAGGACATCCATGCTGGTGGCGCCCAGGTGAATGACGCCACCGCCGATCTTGCACTGCTCTGCATAGGTCTTGATCTCGGCCATCAGGTCGTGATGTATGGAGCTCTCGATCTCAAGGGCACGCTCGATGTCAATGTCATTGGCGTGGGCCTTGAGGTCTGCAAGCTGTTCATCACTTACGATTCCAGCCTTGTTCTGGGCCGTTGCAAGTGCAATCCAGACCTGCCTGAGAATCAGACGCTTGTTGCGCTCTGACCATACTCCCTTCATTTCCTCGGAGCCGTATCTCCAGGTCAAAGGTGAGATGAAAGTGTCAAAACCGTATTCCATGGCGTCCTCCAGCAGGTCCTTAATTTATTACAGAATAATGATCTGGTCTCTCTCGGGTCCGACAGACACATACTTGACCGGGCAACCTGCGTACTCGCCGATGGCCTTCACGTACTTCTGTGCAGCCTTTGGAAGATCCTCCCACTTTCTGCACTTGGTTGTGTCGCACATCCAGCCCTTGTACTCACGGAAGATAGGCTTTGCCCTCTCCTGTCCGTTTGTATCCGGCAGATATCTTGTGATCTGACCGTCAAGCTCATAGGCCTCACAGACCTTGATTGTCTCGAAGGAATCAAGGACATCGAGCTTTGTGATAGCAATTGAGGTGAAGCCGTTGATGTAGGCTGAGAAATCAAGTGCAACGGCGTCGAGCCAGCCGCAGCGGCGTGGACGACCTGTTGTTGCGCCGTACTCTGCTCCAATGTCACGAAGCTTCTCACCGTCAGCATCGAAGAGCTCTGCGACGAACGGGCCACCGCCTACGCTTGTGGAATAGGCCTTTGTGACACCTATGACCTCAGTGATCTTGTTTGGTGCGATACCGGAGGTGTTCGCTGCACCACCAGCAGTCGGGTTGCTTGATGTTGAATATGGATAGATACCCCAGTCCAGGTCTCTCATGATTCCAAGCTGACCTTCCAGGACGACCTTGCGGCCTGCCTCGACAGCAGCTCTTGAGACAGGGACCGTGTCAACGATCTGTGCACCGAACTTCTCCTTCCACTGCATGCACTTATCCATCAGCTCATCGACTGTAAAGGTTGGAAGTCCGTAGTACTCGAGGTCGCGGTTCTTCTTTGGAAGGACCTTCTCGATATGGGCCTTCAGTGCCTCCGGATCCAGCAGCTCACCTGCTCTGATTCCGATTCTTGAAGCCTTGTCGCTGTAGCATGGGCCGATACCCCTCTTGGTTGTACCGATCTTATCATGCTCAGATCTCTTTGACTCCTCTGCTCCGTCAAGCAGACAGTGGTAAGGCATGATCAGATGGGCGCGGACATCGATTAGAAGGTTCTTGTGAAGCTCCTCAGGGATTCCCTCAAGCTCTTTCTGCATTGTGTCGAAGTTGACTACAGCGCCTACTCCAACGATGCTCTTGGCCTTTGGATTGAAGATTCCGGAAGGAATGATGTGAAGAGCGAACTTGCCGAAGTCGTTGACGACTGTATGGCCTGCATTGTCTCCACCCTGATATCTGACTACGACATCAGCATCTGTTGCAAGGTAGTCTACTATTCTACCCTTTCCCTCATCGCCCCACTGGGCACCGACGATTGAAATTACTGACATTGGTTCTCCCTAATTCAAACCTGTGGCTTAAGCTCTGCGATGTAAGGCAGAGTCCTGTACTTCTCTGCATAGTCAAGTCCATAACCGACGACCCAGACATCAGGAATCGAGAATCCGGAGTAAGCGATCTTCACAGGAACGACAAGTCTGTCCGGCTTTTCGAGAAGAACCGTTGTCTTGACGCTCTTGGTTCCGCGCTCCTTGAAGTTCCTGACAAGGTAGTCGAGAGTATAGCCGCTGTCAAGGATATCCTCGACGATAAGGACATGGTGTCCCTCGAGGTTCTCCCTTGTGTCCATCAGAAGTCTGACGTTTCCTGATGTGACTGTACCCTTTCCATAGCTTGAAACTGCAATGAAATCAATGACATGAGGGACGGTGAGCTTTCTTGAAAGGTCTGCAAGGTAAATGAATGAACCCTTGAGGACTCCAACCAGAATCAAAGGCTCTTTGATGTCTGCATAGTCTCTGTTGATCTGCTGGGCGAGCTCAGCAACACGTCTCTGAATGGTCTCCGCGTCAATCAGGACCCTTACCAGGTCATCTGTCAAAGGCGGAATGGCAATAGAACGAATATTATCCATCTGTTCCTCCCATCAAAGTCTATAAATATAAAAAATATAGGTCAATAGAATTGGTCAAATCAATTGTTCAAGTTGGGCCCTGGCAGAGGCGGGATCGGTGAACAGAATGCCCTGCATTCCTGCGTCTTCTGCACCCTTTATGTTGACCTGGACATCATCGATGAAGACACTCTCCCCAGCCTTGAGACCATAGCGATCAAGCAGGATCTCATATATCCTCCTGTCAGGCTTCACCACACCTTCAAAGGCCGAGGCCACATAGCCTTTGCTTTTTCTGAAGAAGGCGTATTTATTGTACACATAAGTAAATCCGTCAGCTGCGAAGTTGGAGAGGATGTAGATGTTGAGCCCCTTGTCATAGACCCAGTTGTAGAGCTCCCTCTCCGAGTCCTCCTTAAGGGTGTAGACATCCATCCAGCCAGTCTGGAAGAAGCGCTTGATCTCCTCAGCGACGCTTGGATGCCTTCTTATGAAGACAGGCAGAGCCTCTGTATAGGTCTTGTAGATGCCAAGGTCCATGTCAGCCCAGACAGGGTCCATGAAGATTGCCTCGCATACTTCAAGAGACTTCTTGTCATCATAGCCGAAGACATCGATGAACGACCTTGGATTGTAGTTAAGCATGACCCCACCAAGGTCAAACACAACGTTTCTGATCTTTCCCATGGCTTGAGTATAGCAAAGTTCACATATTCTTTCATCCATGCAACTTAACACTTTAGTTTTTTTGTGTGGTTTTTCATCTTTTTCCAGCAAAAAGAGTTAAGTAGATTGATAATTTAATTGTATTAAAACAATTCCGGAAAGAGCCCCACTTACCAGTACACTCAGGAAGGCCATTGCTTATGGTAAGCTGCAGAATGGTGTAGACGTCTGCAAGTTCGGAAAGCAGTGGATCATATCAATGGATGCAATGCGCAGAGAATATGGAGAACCGATTCAATAGGTGTTTGCACGCACCATTATGCATCTCGTCGCAGACACCCACTCCGATACCTTGAAACCAAATCTGGTGTAGAACCTCATGGCTCCGTTGTTCTCGTTGAAGACATAGAGCTTCATCGGGCATCTGACGGTCTTCAGGATCCTCTCCATTATCATGGACCCTATACCCTGGCCTCTGTGGCCTTCCAGGACGTAGAAGTCATCAAGCTCCATCTCACCTTCGTGCTCCGCAAGCCTGTAGTAGGCAACAATTACACCATCTTTCAGGACCTTGCTGTATTCATGTATGAACTTGGTGGTTTTCCTTTCCATCCACTGCAATATCTCATTGTAGTTAACTGAAACAAGGTCCTCATATTGATCTATGAGGGCCTTGCTCTGTCTGAGAATGCTCTGGATGTCGGCCTCATCGGCCTTCTTGAACTGTAAGGTCATCAGCAAGTTCCGCTTTTTTCTTTGATTTTCATTGATTTTGGGGAGAATCCTCCCCAAATCTTGCAAAAATCAGAAGAAATAGTGGAGTTCTCCCCTAAACCCAATCAGCACTGAGTCACGTCGTGCAGAATCTCTCTGACCTCAGGATCATCGTAGTGCTGATCGATCTCATCGTGGGTCAGCCCGATGAACTCATGGCAGAGGTAGTGGATCCAGACCTCGTCCTCCTTCTTGTTGTAGACGCCCTTCACGCAGTAGTAGTCAGGCTGGATTGGAAGCGGGGTCTTCTTCTTGTAGAGAGGGACGATGTAGTCGTAGACGGCGATCTTCAGGTCCTCACGAGGGATTCCCTTGTCCATTATGATCCTTGCCAAGGCGTTGACCGTATTTCCCGTGTCGAAGATGTCATCGACCAGAAGGACCTTGTCACCGCTTCTGAGATAGTCCGGTGAATAGGTCCAGCCATCGACGAAGACCTTTGTGTCCTCGCCAGGGATCTGGGAGGATCGGCTTCTTGCGACGACTGCCGAATAGAGGACAGGTCTCCTCTTCTCTCTCATGCAGACCATCTTGAAGTACTCTGACATGACGTTTGCCATGTAGACTCCACCTCTAAGGGAGACATAGATAACATCAGGGATGAAATGGTCGACTGTATACATCTTGTGGGCCATTTTAAGAGCAGCGTCTCTGATAACATCATGCTGGATGAATTCCTTCATATATCCTCCAAATCCGGCTTCTACCGGTAATTAGCAATAAAAAAAGCCCAAAGGCTCCACCGGGGCTTCAAACCTCGGTGAGAATCTCTGGGCCATTGGCTGTAATTGCGATTGTGTGTTCCCAATGTGCAGCAGGCTTTCCATCGGCCGTGACGACTGTCCAGCCGTCAGGCATATCGATGATTCCGTCTCCACCCAAATTGATCATAGGCTCGATGGCGATTACCATACCCTCTCTGATCCTAGGGTTCGGACTGAACGGACTTACGTAGTTTGGAATCTCAGGATCCTCATGGACCTTGAGTCCCACACCATGTCCGCAGTACTCCCTGACAACGCCGAAGCCATTGCCATGGGCGTGCTTATAGACAGCGGCACCGATGTCCTGAATACGGCAATGCGGCTTGTCCAAGGCACCTATTCCCTTGTAAAGGCACTCTCTGGTGACCTTCACAAGCTTCTGGACCTCAGGCTTCACATTACCGACCATGTAGGTGTGTGCACTGTCCGAAAAATAACCGTTGAGGTTGATTCCAAGGTCAACGGTCACAATGTCCCCATCCTGAATAATCCTCTTCCTCTTCGGGATTCCGTGGATTATCTCCTCGTTCACGCTGACGCATGCAGATGCCGGGAATCCCTCGTAATGAAGGAAGGCAGGCTTTCCACCATGCTTGATGATCCAGTCATGGCAGATCTGATCGACCTCCCATGTGGACATGCCAGCTACAATCTTTCCCTCCAGGGAGTTCAGGAGCTCTCCAAGAAGGTGGCAGGATTTTCTGATCCCGTCAATCTGTTCCTCAGTTTTCAGAAGAATCATGAATGAACCTCACTGCCGTATCCAAAAGACCATTGATGAACCTGTAATTGACCTCAGTGCTGTATTCCTGTGAGAGTTTTACAGCCTCGTCAATGACGATGTTGGGATGTATATCCTTGCTGTACAGCAAGGTGTATATGCTGAGTCTTAGAATGTTCCTGTCAACGAGGTTGATGTTCTCGATGCTCCTCTTGGATGAGAAGCGGTTGATCATCTCGTCGATCTCGGAAAGGTGTGCAAGAACCCCATCAATAAGATAGGAGGCATACAGAACAACCTCTGTCTCCAGGGCGTCCTGCTCCTCCTTCGTATATCCTGCGAAGCCCTCGGAGTACGGGAGCTCGCATTCATGGATCCTGTCGTTGAAATCAAGGGCATAGAGTGTCTGCACTGCTATAGCCCTTG
>DMOO01000229.1 GCA_003456855.1 Sphaerochaeta sp. | reverse complement strand
GGTCGTCAAGCATGTTAACCATCGCATCCCTGTGTTCTTCGGAATCGGGGCAATCAGAACCTCCAAGTGCGTCTATCTTGCAAAGGGTGCAGTGAAGGCCGGTGTGGATGCAGTTTCCATTCTGCAGCCGATGTTCATCAAGCCAAGCGAGCCTGAGCTTCGTGCACACTTCGAGACAATCGCAAGAAGCATCCCAGAGACCCCGGTTCTTCTCTACAACAACCCTGGCCGCTGTGGATACACAATTCCGCAGGAGACCGCAGATTACCTTGCACACAACGTTCCAAACGTCATCGGTCTCAAGGAGTCCAGCGGTGACCTCTCACAGGTCGAGGAGTTCGTCAGAAGAAACAGAGACGTTGACTTCAAGGTTCTCTGCGGAAAGGACACCTTGATCTATGCTGGTCTTGCAGTCGGTTGTGTCGGTGCTGTCTGCTCAACGGCAAACTACTGTCCGGAGCTTGTCTGTTCAATCTACGACAAGTGGGTGGCAGGAGACATGAAGGGTTCTCTCGAGGCTCAGTTCACACTGAACCCAGTGAGACTTCTCACTGACAAGGCAACATTCCCTGTTGCAACGAAGGACATGACAAATATCGTAGGTCGCAATGTGGGCGAGTCTGTCCTTCCTCTGAAGACTTCTTCAGATGCACTCAAGGATGCCTATGCAAAGGCTATGAAGGAGGCTGGAATCCTCTGATTCCCGCTTTTTCCTAGGTGAAGATAGCAAGGGGCCGTTGCAGATGATGCAATGGCCCCTTTTTTCTTGCAATCATTTTATCTCTGTGGAGAAAAACTGGAAAAAAAGATAAAAAAAGCGATGAAAATTTGACTTAATTTTCAAGTTTTCAAAATAGAGATAAAAAATCAGAAAGAAATTGATCCTACAGAGAAAAAAAACTCAAAAAAGATAAAAAGTACAAAGAGAATGATTCCATCTGATTCTTGACTTGATCAATAACCCATCAGCGATGTGATAGATGCCGCAGTCTCCTTGAGCTTCGGGATGGCAGCTTCAAGCTCCTCTCTTTTCATGTTTGATTCCAGGGCGGAGAGGCTGATTGCTGCAACCATCTTTCCCTTGGAGGTCTTGATGGGGGCTGCGACGCAGTTGTCTCCAAGTGAGAGCTCCTCGCAGTCTCTTCCTACGCCTTCTTCTCTTACCTTCAGGATCTCCTGCTTGACCTGCTCAGGGTCGGTCATTGTGTACTTTGTCAGTGCCTTGAACTTTGTCTTTGCAATCAAGGCATCGAGATCATCATCTGAAAGTCCGCTTGCAAGGACCTTTCCAAGGCCAGAACAGTAGAAGGGGAGCTTCTTTCCCGGTGTGAAATGGGTTCTCGGAATGCTTCGGCTGTCTATGCGGTCGATTATAAGGATTTCATCATCATACCTGACTCCCAGGTTTGCGTTTGCCAGTGGGAACTGTGTCCAGAGCAGCTCAAGGGTGGGCATTGCAACCTTTCTGATCTCCATTGACTGGAGGGCTCTGTTGGAGAGCTTCAGGCTCTTGAGGCTGACCGTGTAGGTGTCAGTGTGGTTGTCCTTTGACAGGAATCCTGTTGATACCAGTGTGGAGAGCATTCTGAAGGCCATGTTGCTGTTGACCTCAAGTTTGTCGCAAACATCCTGGATAGTGAGCGGTCTGGTCTGCTCGATTGCAAGATCCAGTATTGAGAAGCAGCGTACAGCGGCCTTTATGTCGTATTTCCCTGTGGTATCGTTATCCATGGTGCCCTCCATCACTTATATAATAATATAATCTCATTATAAAAACAAACTTAAACTTTGGTTTTTTTCAAATATAAGCAATGATTTTTATAATGGCTGGCATCTATATCTCAATCGGGTTTTTGGTATATACTTCTCCAAGATTCTATTCAGGAGGGCTGAAATGGCTGAGACACAGAAGAAGATTATACTTACAGGGGACAGACCTACAGGACGACTGCACCTTGGCCACTATGTGGGATCTTTGAAGAGACGTGTGGAGCTTCAGAACTCAGGCAAGTTCGATGACATCAACATCCTGATCGCCGATGACCAGGCACTGACAGACAACGCCGACAACCCTGGCAAGATCAGGGATAACATCGTAAACATCGTGCTTGACTACCTCTCCGTTGGAATCGACCCGACCAAGTCAACGATCTGCGTGCAGTCAGCACTTCCTGCCCTGCATGCCCTTACATTCTACTACATGAACCTTGTCACAACGGCAAGGCTGTCAAGAAACCCTACTGTCAAGGCGGAGATGCAGATGCGCGGCTTTGCAGACGAGGGTCTTCCGGCAGGCTTCTTCTCATATCCTGTCTCACAGGCTGCAGACATCACCGCCTTCAACGCGACTGTGGTGCCTGTCGGAGAGGACCAGCTTCCGATGATCGAGCAGACGAGGGAGATTGTCGAGAAGTTCAACCGCACCTATGGCGAGACCCTGGTTCTGCCGACTGCGATGATTCCTGAGAACCTGACGCAGAGAAGGCTTCCTGGTGTTGACGGAAAGGCCAAGATGAGCAAGTCCCTTGGCAACTGCATCTACCTCTCGGACGATCCGAAGACAGTCAAGAAGCAGATCAACGGAAAGATGTTCACTGACCCGACGCACCTCAGAATCGAGGATCCGGGTCATCTTGAGGGCAACGTCGTATTCACATACCTTGATGCTTTCTGCAAGGACGAGCACTTCGCCGAGTTCATGCCGGAGTATGCAAACCTGGATGAGATGAAGGCCCACTACCAGCGTGGCGGTCTCGGTGACGGCATGTGCAAGAAGCTTCTGATCAACGTCCTTGAAGAGGAACTCTCACCGATCAGAGCGGCAAGGGCCAAGTGGGAGGCAGATCTGGACAGCGTCTATGACATCCTCAGAGAGGGCACTGCAAGGGCAGTGGAGAAGACGAACGCAACACTTGAGCGCGTGCGCAAGGCAATGAGAATCAACTACTTCGATGACCGTATAATCATCGACGAGTGGAAGAAGGTCCTTGAGTCCAGATAATCCTCAGATCTCGAAACCGTACATCCTGTCCATTACCTCGTAGAGTGCGAGGTAAGGCTCGTCTATAACCTGGACCTGGTCTCCCAGTTCCAGAAGATGCACACTGTTTGTGTTCTGAGGAAAGGTCGGAAGCCCTTCGCCGTTCGGGTCTCCGTTTGTTGCGAAGTTTGCCCAGTAGCTGTGCATGGTTTCGCTGAGCTTGTAGTCAACCTCATCGAAGAGCTTCTTGCCCTCAAGGTTGTTGAAGACGTAGATCAGCTCTCCGCTGTGCCAGCTTGAAAGCATTCCGTTGGACTTCGAGAACAGGTACTCGTAGACAGGTATGCCTTCCTTCACTGCAAGACGGTTCAGACAGTAGTGAGGGTAGTTGAAGAACACAGCGCCGTAGATTATGGCCCAGTATTCATCGGCCTCCTTGTTGGTTGTAGGGTTGTAGATTGCAAGCACATCGTCGGCATAGTCCCTGAAATAGGCACGGACCCTGTTTTCGTAGTTCTTCATGTTGGCATGGCTGAACATGATGAATGGTCCGCTCTCCTCAAGATTGTAGCCGTGGAGCAGGGCCTCCTCGTTGTGGACTCCGCTCATTCTTGTGTTGTAAGGTGAATCCAGCAGGGCATAGCCGTCGTTTGTCAGGTAGTGCTGGGTGCTGAGCTCCCCGACAATGGTCTTTGCATCAAGCTGCCTGAGATCCTCCACGGTTGAGCAGTTGTAGCGCTTCTTCAGGCTCTGGCCTGACTTGAGGGCCGTCTCGAAGTCCCTGTAGGAGTGAGGAGGATTGACCGATGAGAGTGTGCTGCTCTCCAGGACTGCCCTTCTGAAGAGCCCCTTTGCAAGGGGGCTTACGCAGAGGGCGTCTATGCAGGCTGAACCTGCCGACTCTCCGACTATCGTCACGTTGTTCGGATCTCCTCCGAAGGCTGCGATATTGTCTCTTACCCATTCAAGAGCCTTGATCTGGTCCAGAAGGCCGAAGTTTCCTGCTGTTCCTTCCTCAGCCATGAGCTCCATGTCTGTGTAATAGCCGAAGACTCCCAAACGATAGCCTAGATTGACGGTGACTATGCCGTTTTTGGCAAAACTCTTTCCATCATAGTCCTTTGTCCAGGCCTGACCTGACTGCAATGTTCCACCGTGGATGTACACCAGAACCGGCAGATTCTCATGCTCGCCAGCAGGTTTCCAGACGTTGATGTAGAGGCTGTCCTCGCTTACAGGTGGGATGTAGTTGTCCCTTAGTGAGATCTTGTAGTCGCTGTATCCTATGATCCTGACAAGGGAGTCGTAGATGGGCAGGTTGGTGGTCTGCATCGACATGGGGGCGAAGTGGTCGCATTCAAGTATTCCATCCCATGGCTCCGGATCCTGTGGCTTTCTCCATCTGA
>DMOO01000037.1 GCA_003456855.1 Sphaerochaeta sp. | reverse complement strand
TCTACCATGGAAGCACAGGGGCAGTGGTCCAAGCCAAACAGACAGAAGAAGAAACAATAGAAACAAGGGAAATACTCCTGAACCCAACCAATGAGATAAGCATGGGCATCTCACAGGACGGCACAAGGCTCCTGATCCCGAACATCCTGGAGACCAGTGCAGAAGTCCGCCTCTACGACCTGAAGACAGGCAAGCTCCTGAAGAGGTTCCAGGCACAAGAACAAAGCAAAGAAGAAACAGAAAACAAAACCTACATCTACAGGTCCGGGTGCTTTGTCCAGACGGAGGATGCCGAGTACATTCTCCTTGCCTCCAATGCAGGCCAGAGAACAAGGCTGAGCCTGATTGACCAGGAAACCTATGAATCGATCGAGGGCAAGACGGTGGACCTTGGCTATGATGTCGTTGCATCGAGCCTCACACCGATAGCAGCAAACCAAACAGCCTTCATCCTCAGATACCAGGGAATCGACCACATAGCCGTTCTCGACGTAGAGACAATGGAGATCAGGATCCTGGACAACCCTGACAACATCAGGTTCATGTCGCTTTCCAAGGGCACCGACGGTGAACAGGATGTGCTTAGCTTCGTCTGGTATCCGGACGATGCCAAGAGCACAAACCTGGGACGCTATGGTGAGATCAGAAGCAACGAAATAGATAAAGAGAAGGCAACGGTAAGGCTGAGCCAGACGGATGTCTCAGGCAGCATGATGGAGTGCATAAGAGTCAATGACGAAGTGATCTTCACCTCCTATTACTACCAGGAGAGAAACCTCTCGACAATCAAAATCAACGAACTGAACACAGACCAGACAGAAACAACACTCAAGTTCAGCAAGTTTGACGAATCGATGGCTCCAGGAGTTGATACAACACAACTTTCAGAGGCTTCCAGGAAGTATCATTCCATCAAATACTTCAAGGACGGCATCCTGATACCTGCAGCCGATGTCACGTTCGGAGACGGTACCTCGGCTTCCGGCCTTGGCGTGAACTGGATCACGATGGATCCTACGGAGACCTTCCAGCACACCATCAATGCAGGCTGGACCCAGGGTTCTATAGGTCTTTCCTATACACTTGACTGGACCTCATCACCGATCCAGCAGATAAGAGTAAGCGGTCTCTACGGGGTGAATGACAAGGTTGAGGATGCAGTCCTTCCAAACGGCTTCATGATGCTTGGAGCAGGGGCCGATGTGAATCTTCTGAGCTGGACGTTCGGAAACCCGAACCACTACATCTCCATTGATGACAGCTATGACTTCACCTTTGCCAGGAACAACAACACTGGCGCCTGCGCCTATGACCACAGCAACGTCTTCACCGTTCTGTACCAGAACGCCAGAAGCACAGGTTCGGGCCTGTACGAGACCCTCGGCTTTGCGGCCCAGGCACGATTGGACATGCTGGACCCGAGTCTTACGTTCGCCGTCCAGGTGCCGAGGCTTCTGTGGTGGAGATGCACAGGCAGGACCGTTACGAATCTTCCCGCGACGTTCTCGTTCTCGACCGGCTACTACTTAGACAAGAACTATCTGCAGCTTGTGGAGTCCGTTAACGTGACCTTGTTCAGCCAGGAGATCCAGAGGGGAATCTACTTCATGAACCTGTACTCACAGCGCTTCACCGTCAAGGCCCTGTACAGGACAAGCCAGCTCTTCATGCTTGATGAGAATGAGATGGACTTCAGGCACCATCTTGAGGTGTCCGCGAATCTTCTGTTCACACCGGTCTTCGGAGCATACCTGTCAAGTCTTCAGTTCGCGCTGAACGTCACTGTCCAGACAGACTTCAGGGGAGCACATGGAGCAAGTGCATGGTTCAACGGTACAGGTGTGACGATAGCCTTCGGAGCTTACGGAGTCTGAGTCTGAGCCTGGATGAAGTTCACGTGGATCTGCTGAAGAACCTGTGAGTCGACGACCTCCATCTTGGCGATCTCTCTCCAGGTTCCGCGGGTCTGGAATGTGAAATCAACGGTCTCCTGGGTCTTGTAGACCTCGATGCCTGCATCTGCCACAACGGAGTTCGTCTCATCAACTATGTTGTCCGATGTCCAGAGTATGACAGTCGCCCTGAACACGTCATCGGAGATCTGCTCAACAGACACCTCTGTGATTCCGTAGATGGTTGTGCCGTACTCGACGTCAGGCATGCCGTTCTCGATCCAGGTGCTCGCCTCGATGAAGTGTGACTTGCCCTCATAGGATATCTGCATGGTCTTGGAGACATGCAGAGTTGTGACCGTCATCAGGTCCGGGCCGTCATAGCCGTTCTTCATAGGCTCGTCCATGGCCGCCACGTCAAGGTTGTTGACTGCGTCGTAGTAGTACTCGATTATCTCAACCTCGTTCAGGTCCTTTGTAAGAGGCGGCTTGACGGCTCTCCATACATAGAACGCTATGATGCCTGCAACAGCCAGAGCACCCAAGACAATCAGGAACGTCCTGAAGCCCTTTGTCCTCAGGAAGGCCTTGACCTTGGCTCTCTTGGAGACCTTAGCCCAATAGCCCGAGAGTGCAGGGTTCGTTCCAGGCTGAATAGATGAAACATCCAACTCAGCGTACTTGTCCAGGATCCCCCTGAAGTATGCATATGGCTTCTTGATGCCGAACTGGAACTTCCTGTTGTCAGACAGGGCCAGGTCGATGTCCTTGCAAAGACCAATAAACGGGTCATCCTCGGATTTAGGAGGGAAGAGCAGGGCCATTGGAACAGCCTTGAAGTTGTTCTCGCGTACCTCAGGTGCCTCGAACGGGACCTTGCCTGTAAGGCTGTAGTACAGGAGCTGGAACAGGAAGTGGGCCTTTCCGAAGCCGTTGACGCAGTTGTGCGCGTACCAGATCTCCTTGTCACTGTGACGCAAGGCATCGACTGAGAACCTGTCCACGATGTCACCTAGCTGTGAAGTCAGAAGAAGTATATCCCCGTTCGGGAAGACCCATGCGTTTGAAAGCGGGATGCTGTCCAGATTGGTGTAGAGCTTTCCGTCAGCGTTCTCCAAAGCATGGGACAGTCTACGCAGGATATCAAAGCAGTATGGACGTAGGGAATAGGCAAGCTCTGAAAGAGGGGAAGGCAGCTCTGTGATCAGATCATTCTCATAGAAGGCCAGGTAGCACATGTCTCCCTTGTTCTGCACACCGATCCAGTTGACTTCAAGCATCTGGCCGTTGTGGTAGAGAAGGGCGCTCTGTTTGTTCTTCGGAACCTCAAAGCCCTTCAGGGCTCCAAGATCGTCTGCAAGGTGCAGGCAGAGTCTGCCGTCCTCAAAGAAAATGTCATCTCTGGTCATCATATCGAAAATGCCTCCTTCCACATGAAAGCGCAATTGGTCTTCTCATTATTACTAATCAAAAAAAGCGAAGAAGGAAAGTTCCTGCGCAAAATATCCACCACAAAAGAGCAGGACCCCAAACTACAACCCAATAGATAGCAC
>DMOO01000222.1 GCA_003456855.1 Sphaerochaeta sp. | reverse complement strand
ACCTATGAATGCCGTTGGGGTTGTGCCTCCTGCCCTTACAGGAAAAGCTGCATCAGGAATCCGAAGAAGAACAGGTACAAGAAGTTCGATGTCATGATCGGACATCAGAAGTACAGACGTCTTGCCTATGAGCGGCTGTCATCGGACTTCGGTGCCGAAGTCAGGGCAAACAGGAGCATTCAGGTAGAAGGCCGTTTCGCATTCCAGAAACAACAGTTCGGACTGCGCAGGTTCAGCTCTTTCGGAAAAGCCAGAGTATTCTCCGAATGGATCATCTGCTGCATGGCAGTGAACACCGTACAGCTTGCAGCCAGAATCGAACAGAACAAGGTTGGCACTCCGTTCTGGTATCGCATCAAGGCCGGACCAACAGAAGAAACAGCCTGATTTTCTTTCAATCCCCATCACTTCCACGGGGGTAGTCTGCCCTGAAACACAAGTAAACGAGAAAAGAGCCCGACTCCTAATGAATCAGGCTCTCTTTCCATCAAGTTTTCAAAGAAAAGGGACTGTGCAGTTTTCTATTCTGCGACAGTCCCTTCCTTCTCTTTTTGTTCTGTGCTTAGCCGATGAGCTTCTCGAACTGGTCCAGAAGGTTGGCGAACTTCTTTGTTGCAGCCTCCACAGGAGCCTGTGTTGACATGTCGACTCCGGCACCCTTGAGGGTCTGGATCGGGAACTTGGAACCACCGGACTTGAGGAATCCGAGGTAGTCCTGGAGCTCCTGTTCTCCGCCGTTGAGGACTCTCTCCGAGAGTGCGATTGCGGCTGAGATGCCGGTTGAGTACTTGTAGACATAGTATGCGTTGTAGAAGTGAGGGATCCTGAGACCTTCAAGGTCTGAGTTCTCCTCGAACTTCATCTCCGGTCCGAAGTAGGCCTCAAGCAGACCTCTGTAGGTCTTTCTCATTGTCGAGGCTGTCAGTGGCTGTCCGTTCTCCTGCTGTGTGTGGCAGAGGAGCTCGAACTCCGCGAACATGGTCTGGCGGAACAGTGTTGCGATGATGTCATCGATCTGCTTTGCGATGATGTAGGTCTTCATGGTCTCGTTCTCTGCATTGTCGATCAGGTACTTCGCCACCAGCTGCTCATTGAAGGTCGATGCAACCTCTGCCTCGAAGATGGTGTAGTCGTAGCAGAGGAACGGGTTGTTGCGCTTTGAGTAATAGCTGTGCATGCTGTGGCCACCCTCATGGGCAAGGGTGAAGACGTCACCGATGACATCCTCCTTGTAGTTGAGGAGAATGTAAGGGGCTCCGATGAATCCACCGCTTGAGAAGGCTCCGCTGCGCTTGCCTTTGTTCTCGTATCTGTCAACCCAACGGTCTGTTGTGATTCCCTTGTAGATGGTCTTCACATAGTCCTCTCCGAGTGGCTGAAGGGCTTCTCTGACAATCTCCGCTGCCTCTTCGTAGGTCTTGTGTGTCTTGATTGAGCTTACGAGTGGAACGTAGACATCGTAGTGCCTGAGCTCCTGGACTCCAAGGATCCTCTTTCTCAGGGCATAGTAGCGATGGAGGGTGGGGAATGCCTTGTGAACAGCCTCGATAAGACCGGTGTAGACGCTCTTCGGAACATCATCGCGATACAGTGCTGCATCAAGAGCGGTGTCGAAGCCCTTGATCCTTGCATTGAAGATGTCCTGCTTGACAGAACCTGCATAGAGGGTTGCGATTGTCTGCTCATGGCCCTGGTATGTTGCATAGAACTGGTCGTAGGCACGGCGTCTGAGGTCTCTGTCCGGGCTGATCATGAACTGTGACCATGTGCTCTGTGAGAGTGGGATGTCATCCACCTTGCCGAAGTCCATATCGACGTTCGTCAGCATGCTGAAGGCTCTCTGCGGGGTGCCCTGAAGCTCTGACTGCTTTGCAAGGATCTCCTCTTCCTTAGGGGAGAGGGTGTGCTCCTTCTGGCGAAGTATCTTCTTGAGATAGACGCGGCTGTCATCGAAGTCATTTGACTCGATCCACTTCTCGAGGTTCTTGATCTCCAGGATCTCAGGGTCCATGTAGCTTGTAGCTGCCACAAGGCTGGTGTAGACCTGCGATACAACTCCCATCTTCCTCTGGTTCTCAGGGTCGTTCGCCTCTGCAGAGGACTTGAGTGATGCATAGACGTAGACCTGCTCTGCAAGCATGAATGCATCTGATATCCATTTCATGGCTGAAAGAAGGTTCTCAGGGTCCTTTCCGAGGGTTCCCTTGAACTTACCCGCTTCCTCAACCTTCTTCTGAAGTTTCTGAAGGTCTGTCTCCCAAGCCTCATCACATGGATAGAGACTGCTCAGATCCCACTTGTCAGATTCGTTGACCTGACTTCTCAACGGAATTTCCTTTGCCATATATATCTCCTATTTTTTTGCCTAATCAATGAATTTCTGGATTGCCCTTACTGCCTTTCCTCTGTGGCTGTAGAGGTTCTTCTGCCCATCCGGAAGCATTGCCATGGAGCAGCCTGCCTCGTTGCAGTGGAAGACCGGGTCGTAGCCGAAGCCTCCGGTGCCGTTGACCTCTTCCTTCAGGATGTGTCCCTCTGCTGATTCAACTGCGGTGTAGATTCTGTATGGGTTGAACATGAGAACCAGTGCACACACAAAGAAGGCCTCTCTGTCCTTGCCTTCCTTCCCATCGAGCATCTTTATCAGAAGCTGGTTCTTCTCATGTGCTGAAAGAAGAGGGCCTCCGTCCTCAGCTCCGAACCTTGCGGTCTTGACCCCAAGTCTGCCAGGGAGGGCAGGGACCATAAGGCCGGAATCGTCTGCCAGAATAGGCAGTCCAAGATCCTTTGCCACCTCATAGAGGGCTGAGGCCTTTATCATGGCATTCTCAAGGAAGGTTGTGCCGTTCTCCTCGCAGTCGAAATCAATTCCCAACTCCTTGGGAAGTACAATCTCATGGTTTGGGAACATCTGCTGTATCTCATGTCTTTTATGCTCGTTTGAGCTTGCCAATAGTATGCGCATATATTGAGGATACATCAATTTGAACAAAGTATTCAACAATCCATGTTCGATCTGGCCTCTTTAAGGCATTTGGAGACGCTGTTCTGGCAGGCCTCTGAACGACGGATAAGTCCTATGTTGAAGACCTTGAAGGGTTCGAACCTTGAGATACTGGAATTGCGCAGGGTCTCCTCGGATACGGAGGAGAGTATCCCTATGGGACCATCCCAGGTGTTGATTATATCGGAGCTCACCATCTCCAGAATCTCCTTGGCCCTGAATACCTCCGATGAGACCTTGACCCTGTCTATGTTGAGAATCTCACCGACCAGGGTGTAGGGGACATGGACCCTCTGGCTCTTCAGTTCCTCCAGCTGCGCCATGAAGATGCTTCTGTGTTTCTCGATGCTCTTCTCATATCTCTCCGGATGGAGTGAGGTCCTGCGTCTGTTCTCGCATTCCAGGAGTTTGCTCCAGTGCTTGTCCCTTTTCTGCTCGTAGAAGGTCCTGTCCTTTATCTTCGGATTCTTCCTTTCATTCTCATAGAGGTAATCCGCTATTGCGAAGGTCTGATTCTTGTCACAGTTGAGAACTTCGCAGAACTTGTCTATGGTGGCTACAGAGAGGCTGGTCATCTGTGTGCAGAGCAGTACGAACAGGCACCTTCTTCTTGTGGGGCGGCGTGCACAGAAGTATCTAAGACGGTTCATGGTCCTTCTTTTTACGATATCCTCCTGGTTCGAATCCTCCTTCACGTATAAGCCTGTGTCCGAACCGCTCTCCGCAACGCATTCCACATAGGGCATGTAGTTTCTGGTGTAGTAGTCTGAAACATGTCTTCTCCTGATCACAGTGTCGATGTAGCTCAGGGATCTCAGCTCCATTATTCTGCTCAGATAGCTGGGAAACGTTCCGTGATAGGGCCTATAGGCCTCGACAATGCCCTTGAGCTGCCTGTCTATGAAGATGACGAAACCTGCCATATCATCATCGCTCACAATCATTCTCACGTTCTTCAGAAAGTAGATCTCAACGATCAGAATGTCCTTCAGCTTTAGAAAATTGTTCTGCACACACTCTGCGTCAGAACCGTATTTTGCAACAAGAAGGAGATACGTATCCACATAATCAATCAAAGTCTCTTCAGCGGTCATTGTTCTCTCTTCTGGGGGTAGGTAAAATTTACCAAAGGTTTTATTCCTTTGTAAGAGGCTTTTTTCCGTGGAGGAGGGTGAATGGTCAGTTTTTTTGTGTGGTTTTTCGATTTTTATAGAGATTTTTAAGGAAATCTTTATAAATTAAGAAATTAATTTTTTGTTATTTTTATTATTGAGACAAAGTTGCTGTTTTTCTTTAATTGTTTGCTCTTGGGTAAAAGAAAAGGACCACATTCCTGTGGCCCTTCACTTTCACTGAAACAGACTTTATCAGAGGTCAATGTCCAATTCAATGTCGGAAACATCCGGTACATCGACTGAGTCTCCACCGATTGCGGAGAAGGCCTCTGCTGTCTCAAGGTCATCAACACTAAGATCGAGGTTGTCCAATCCAACTTCGTTGAGACTTTCAAGGGAGGTCTCGATGCTAGCTGCAATGCGCTCCTCGTCTTCCTTGTAGTTGTCAACATAGGCCTGAAGTTCCTCGTTGTGAGCTGTTATGAGCTTGATATCCCTCTTAAGGGCATCGTTTTCAGCTCTCAGCCTTTTCATGTAGGCTGCCGCTTTCTTTACTCTTTCCTCAAGAAGTAACATGTTTTCATAAACTGTCATAACCAAAACCTCCTAACCTTAATGTTAATCCCTTTTTGCTCAGGCCTCAAGTGCCTTTTTGGCTGTTGCGATCAAAGCGCTGAAAGCTGCCTTGTCCTCGATTGCCATGTTGGAGAGTGCCTTTCTGTTGAGATCGATGTTCGAAATCTTCAGTGCGTGCATGAACTGTGAATAGCTGAGTCCCTCTGCTCTTGTGGCGGCGGAGATTCTAGCGATCCAGAGCTTTCTGAAATCTCTCTTCTTCTCTTTTCTTCCACGGTAAGCGTAGGCTCCTGCCTTTGCTACAGCATCCTTGGCGATACGGTTATTTGTGCTTCTGCGGCCATAATAACCCTTGGCAAGCTCCATGATCTTCTTGCGTCTGTCTTTGTGTTTGGTTCCATCAACTGCTCTTGGCATAATTCACACCCTCCCAATTAAGCGTAAGGAAGCATAACTTTTGCTTTCTTTGCTTCCACATCGGCGAGAACACCAGCTGCGCGGAGATTTCTCTTGCGCTTGGTTGTCTTCTTGGTGAGAATATGGCGCAGTCCCTGCTTCTTGAACATGACCTTGCCAGTTCCGGTAACCCTGTACCGCTTTGCAGCGGCCTTTCTTGTTTTCATCTTAGGCATATTGTACCTCGTTTATAGCGCCCTGAGGAACAAGAACCCTCAGTAGCAGCCGTTTGAACCCCCATACGGGGATTAGTTGCTTTGTTTCTGCTGCTTAGCACCCTTTGCTGGACTGAGGAGCATTGACATGTTCCTTCCTTCCATCATTGGCTGTGAGTCAACATTGTATGTTATCTCTTTTTCAGTAAGCTTTTCAAGTATCTTAAGGAGAACTTCCCTACCAAGTTCGGTGTGTGCCAACTCTCTACCATGGAATCTGATAGTGACCTTGCACTTGTCGCCGCCGGCAAGGAACTCGGCAATCGACTTTGACTTGACTTCAAGGTCATGGGTGTCGATCTTAGGCTGCATTCTGATCTCACGCATCTTTACGATGGTCTGGTTCTTCTTTGCTTCCTTGAGCCTCTTCTCCTGCTCGTATCTATACTTTCCGTAATCGATGATCTTACATACCGGAGGATTTGCATTAGGGGAGATTTCAACCAGGTCAAGACCTGCGTTTTCTGCCAGTTCCAGGGCGTCAAAGAAATTCATGACACCTCTTTTATCATTATTCTCGTCAATGACGAAAACCTCTTTTGCACGGATCTGTCTGTTGATCCTAAGTTCCTTCGTAGCCAAGCTCACCTCAAAAAGTAATCAAATAAAGTTTAACTGGACAAATAATTGGGCCAGCGAGAAAAAATATATCATTGTTTACCTTTTACTGTCAAATGCATTAATACCAATTAATGGCATTATGGACGGAAAAAGGGTAAAAAAAGAGGCTATCCATCAAGAATAGCCCCTTTTCAACTTTGAATCCTATCAGGCCTTGCCTGCTGATCCGAGAACGTCGATGTTCTTGTGCATGTACATCTTCTTGAGAGCCTCACGTGCTGGACCAAGATACTTTCTTGGGTCGAATACGTCTGGATGCTCGGCAAGTGTCTTTCTGATGAGGGCTGTCATTGCAAGTCTTCCGTCTGAGTCGATGTTGATCTTGCAGACTGCGCTCTTTGCTGCCTCTCTGAGCTGCTCCTCAGGGATTCCGACGCTGTCCTTGAGCTTTCCGCCATACTCGTTGATCATCTTGACATATTCCTGTGGAACTGATGATGAACCGTGGAGGACGATTGGGAAGCCTGGGAGCTTCTTCTCGATCTCTTTGAGGATGTCGAAGCGGAGTGGAGGTGGAACAAGGATTCCGTCAGCGTTTCTTGTGCACTGCTCCGGTGTGAACTTGTAAGCACCATGGCTTGTTCCGATTGAGATTGCCAGTGAATCTACGCCAGTCTTTGAAACGAAGTCGATGACCTCTGAAGGCTGTGTGTAGTGTGAAACCTCTGCCTGGACCTCATCCTCGATACCAGCAAGGACTCCGAGCTCACCTTCGACTGTGACATCGAACTTGTGGGCATACTCGACTACCTTTCTTGTTACTGCGACGTTCTCGTCATATGGAAGAGAGGAACCGTCGATCATGACTGATGAAAAGCCATTGTCAATGCACTCCTTGCATGTCTCGAAAGAATCACCGTGGTCAAGATGGAGAACGATTGGGATGTCGTATCCAAGCTCGTGTGCGTACTCTGTAGCGCCCTTAGCCATGTTCCTGAGCAGGTTCATGTTTGCATAGTCTCTTGCACCTCTGGAAACCTGAAGGATGACAGGTGACTTTGTCTCAACGCATGCGCTGATGATAGCCTGCATCTGTTCCATGTTGTTGAAGTTGTATGCAGGGATTGCATATCCGCCCTTGACTGCCTTGGCGAACATTTCTCTGGTGTTGACCAGACCCAAATCTTTGTATGAAGTCATTTGAGTTATCTCCTATTGGTTTTAATATAGCGATATACAGATTCTCAGTCAATAAACGCACTTGCTTGACTGGAGCCTGCAACATTGCTAATCTTCATTTCATGAAAAAAAGGTCGGGAATAGCAATTGTCATCTCCTCTTTGGTGCTGGTTTTGGTGGCTTTCCTTGCCTTTGTCTACTTCGTCCTGTTTGACAGCTTCACACTTGTCTCTGACATCTCCTTCAACCAGGTGTACTCATCGTACCTCATGAAGGACAGGCTCCACTATGCGGCCAAGGGTTTGCGCCTCAGGGTGAAGACCCTTGACGAGACCTGCTTCTATGACAAGGAGTCCTTTATCTCTGAGCTGTCCAGGATCAAGGGCGACTATGTGCTTCTGTCTCCGCTTCCATCTTGGTACGCCTGTCAGAACGAGGTCAATGTCTCGAATCTGCTGCCTGGCTCCGTGGTCCTTGGAATAGGGGCCGAGAGCGCTGTAGGATATTTCGACTGTCTTCTGGTCTCGGACGAGAGAGCAGGGTGGGTTGAAGCAGGTAAGGCGATGGCAGCAGAGACCTCATCGATGTCCCAGAACATCGGACTAGTCTATGATCTGGATTCAATTGACTATGCTTCAGACATCATTGGCTGCTTCAGGGAGAACCACGTCTCGGTGTTCAACAGAGATGGTTCAAGTCGTCTGTTCGCCTCTACCACTCTTGATGCCATGAACAAGCAGGGAATAGTCCTTGCCCTTTGTCCCTATGCAACCAGCTTCAACTCGTTCTTCAACTCGGATTCCACTGTGTCCTGGGTGGTCGACTACAGACTTGCATCGGTGGTCCCTTCCGGGAATCTCTACGGTGTTGTCCGTCCGGATCTGAGTCTGGTGCTGGAGCTTGCAAAGGCAACGCAGAAGGGACAGCTCTCCATGAACAGCCTGGGGTATTGCTATGAGAAGAAGTGAGATGGACGAAGCATATTTCGACACTATATTCACAGAGTTCAGGGAAGTCCTGGCTAAGATGGGCAAGGTCCTTCCTGCAGTCTCCCTTGTGGCGGTGCAGAAGCAGGACCCTTTCTCGGTTCTGATCTCGACCGTGATCTCCCTCAGGACCAAGGATGATGTTACCTTGAAGGCCTCACAGAGACTGCTTGCTGCAGCTCCGGATCCATTTGCAATGGTCAAGCTCTCCGAGGAGGAGATTTCAGAGCTGATCTTCCCTGCTGGCTTCTACAAGAGAAAGGCCACCCAGATAAAGACCATATCCCAGACCTTGATAGACAAGTATGACGGCAAGGTCCCCGCCGATGCCGCTCTTATGATGGAGCTTCCGGGTGTGGGCATAAAGACTGCCAACCTTACTCTGAACCTTGGCTTCGGCATAGATGCAATCTGCGTTGACTGCCATGTGCACCAGATCTCGAACAGGCTTGGATGGATAAAGACAAAGACCCCTGAAGAAAGCGAGAAGGTCCTTCAGACCGTCA
>DMOO01000174.1 GCA_003456855.1 Sphaerochaeta sp. | reverse complement strand
CGCGAGGTGATGGAGGAGACGGGCCTGAAGGTCAAGAACATCCGCTACTACAAGTCCCAGCCATGGGGGATAGTCGATGACCTTCTTGCAGGTTTCTACTGCGAGGTCGACGGCTCCGATGAGATTACAATGGACTCCTCCGAGCTCAAGGTGGCCGAATGGAGGTCCAAGAAGGACATAATCCTCCAAAGTGACGACTACAGCCTGACCGGCGAGATGATGCGCGTCTTCAAGGAATCCTAAAATAACTGTTTCCCATTTCATAAGTTGTGCTATAATTCCCAATGTGGGAACCTGCCATCCAAATTTGTGAGAGGGGGTGGTTCAGCCAAAAAGCAAGGAGGAATTCTAATGAATTACGCAAACGTTGTCGGAGATGCCTTCGGATATGTCAGAGTCATATTTGCAGGCTTTAATGGAAGACATGATGAGGCCCATACTCTGAGGGTCTACAAGAATGCGTTGAAGATCGCCAAGGAGTGTCCTGGCTGCGATATGGATATTGTCTCCCTGGCTGCCCTTATGCACGATGTGGATGACGTGAAGCTCTTCGAGACCCACAACAACGCAAACGCAAGGTACTTCCTGGAAGGGGAGCACGTGGACAAGGCCACGATCGAGAAGATCTGCAAGGCGATCAACGAGATCTCGTTCAGCAGGAACAATGGCCGAAGTCCAAGCACCCTTGAGGGCCAGATCGTCCAGGATGCAGTAAGACTCGACTCCATCGGAGCCATAGGAATCGCCAGGGTCTTCTCCCATGAGGGCCGTTCCTACGAGGACTCGATCGCCAGATTCGACCAGAAGCTTCTGCTTCTCAAGGACCTGATGAACACACCTAAGGCCAAGGAGATGGCAATTGAGCGCCACGACTTCATGGTCAAGTTCCTGGAGGAGTTCAAGAAGGAAGTCGAGTGACCCTTTATTGATTGGGATTCGGATAGGGCACCGGTTCATTGGAATCGGTGTCCTTTTATTTCAGGTATTTTTTGATTATCTCATCTATGGATTCTGTCTTCAGAGGATTACTGTCATCCTCGTGTGTTATGAGTATGTCCTCACCAATTGCATAGCCGGCATCAAGCATCCTTATCAGTCTGTTGAGGTTCTTGTGGCAGTATTTCTGGTCATTCAACTTCCCCAAGTGTTCCCAGAAATATGCCTTTCCTGTTCTCTTGTTCAGAACATAGAAGTCAGGATGCAGGGTGTCATCGTCAAACGGGTCAAAACCCGGTGTCTCATAGCCTGCAATGTCACCGAACTCGCCATAGATCGGGCTGCTCTTGTCCACTTCGGTCTCCGGTATGAACGCCACCTCGTAGTGGTAGGGGATTCCGTTGGCAAGCAGCCTATCGGCTATCATGACTTCACTCTTGGAGCAGACGTAGTCACCTCTGATTGTTTTGAATTTATGAATATCATCCTTATTGTGGATGTTCCTATGTTTTACTATGGCATTGCTTTGCTGCCATCGGCGAGCATAGTCCTCGCTTGAGAGTGGATTTGGGGTGATGTAGGACTTAAGCACCTCAGGGAAGTTCTTGAAGACATCATCGATGTCCGATGTTCCATGATTCTCGTCGGTAAGAACCCTGATGCTCTTCTTTAGCTGTTTGATCTCTCTCTTTGCAGCATCCACAAACTCATTGTTGTATCGATTCTGGGCCAGCTTTGGGATTCTTTCCGCCAGTGATTTGTTGATATAGGTGATGTTGCCGGAAGAGTCTTTGATATACAGCAGATTCTTCCCTTTTCCACATCTGCTTACTATGGTTTCACTGTTTCTCTCTGTGTGGACGTTGTCGATGGCACTTTGCAGTTGATTGATTAAAGTATTTAAGTACTCGATGATCTCGGATTTGGTTAAGTATTTTTCCTTCATGGTTATATTCAAATGCCACAAGTTAGCTTTTTCAACAGAATTCTCGATTTTCAACAATGGATTTGTTTATTTTGCTCTTTTTTGGTGAATGGACTAACTTTTCTTGTCTTTTGATTGCTGAAAGCCTGTCCAAGATTTAAGATTAGTCCATGGACCTTCAAAGAGAATCAGCCAGGACCTGAAGAAACGTGGCTTCAAGTTCATCGGGGAGATCACCATCTACTCGCACCTCCAGGCCTGCGGAATAATCAACGACCATGCCTCGGACTGCCCGTGCTTCACGAGGATAAACGAGAACAACCCGACAGTGTTCATGGAACCGGATGAAGAGGGACAACTTGCCGGTTTCTCTGAAACAATCTGAATTTTACTTAAAGTACTACTTAACATCGCTGTTTTGAGATATACTTCTAGGCTGAAGAACACGCTTTGAAGGGTGATGATGCACGACATATGGAATCCCTGGCATGGCTGCAGAAAGTGCAGCGAGGGTTGCCAGAACTGCTACATGTATTATTTGGACTCTCTGAGAGACAGGGACGGGTCTGACATATACCGTACCAAGGCAGGCTTCAACTATCCGCTTTCCAAGGACCGAAGCGGACGCTTCAAGGTCCAGAGCGGTGAGATGCTCCGTGTGTGCATGACATCAGACTTCTTCCTGGAAGAGGCCGATGAGTGGCGAGACGATGCCTGGGACATCATCAGACAGCGTCGTGATGTGAAGTTCTTCCTTCTCACCAAGAGACCTCAGAGGGTTGAAGGCCATCTCCCTCTGGACTGGGGTGACGGTTGGGAGAACGTCATGTTCAACGTCACATGCGAGAACCAGAGAAGGGCTGACGAGAGGATTCCAATAATGCTGGACCTTCCATTCAAGCACAAAGGCATAATGTGTGCACCTTATATAGGACCGGTGAGCATAAGGGAGTATCTGCCAGCAGGCCAGATTGAGCAGGTCCTCTGCGACGGTGAGAACTACGAAGGGGCAAGGCCCTGTCACTATGAATGGGTCAAGTCCCTGAGGGACGAATGCGTGGAGTACAATGTGACCTTCGTCTTCTGTGGTACGGGAAGAAGGTTCGTTAAGGACGGCAAGCTCTATAAGCTTGAGGGTGAAATACAGAACAGGCAGGCCTTCAAATCAGGTCTCAGCTATCAGGGAAAGCCCATGGTGTTCAATCTGTTTGACGATTGGGGATATCCTTTGGGAGAGGGGGATCTGTATAAGCCTTACTTCGGTCCACGGTGCCAAAGCTGCGGCATGAAGATGACCTGCAATGGTTGCAGCAGATGTGGAAAGTGCGGCGGTAACTGAAATTTTTCTTGATGAATCCAGCATACGGAAAATGGATTGCAGTGGCGGAGAATTTAGGTGAGAATGAGTGAAGGGGAGAATGGAAATGACGCTTGAGAAACTGCCTTATGATCTTACAATCTGCAAGCTGAAGGATGCATCCTCTTTGGATTTGATCAAGGATTTCTTCTTTATCGGAAAGACCGATGAGGAGGTCTCTCTGGTATGCAGAACCGAGGATGTGCCTGACAACACAATTGTCCAAGACGATGGTTGGCGAGGTTTCAGAATAGCAGGAACACTTGATTTTTCACTTGTTGGGATTCTTTCTAGGATATCATCTGTACTGGCAGAGAATAAAATAGGCATATTCGCAGTATCCACCTTCAACACCGATTATGTCCTTGTGAAGAAGGGGAACTTCGAACATGCCCTTGCTGCTCTCTACGCCGCCGGCTACGAGATGGCTTAGCCTACGATCTTTTTTGCGAACTCCGCTGCCGCCTTGAGATCCTCTGCGTCCGGCTTGCCCTTGTGGATGCCCTTGAACTCGCCAAGGCCTTAAATATAAGAAAATCGGGGAGACAAGAAAATGGTTTGACGGATAAAACCTCAGTGTTTTTTCAGATGGCGTTCAGGTCCTCATCCAGCCATGTGGACTTTGGTGTCAGCTGTGAAGTGAATATCTTGGATTCATCCTTCCTGCTGTGGCTCTGATGGAACTTGAATAATGTCGTGCCGTCGTCCTGGGTTCCCAGAATCTCTATCTTCCCACGTGGATGGCTCATGATGTATCTCACGCTCTTTCCTATTCCGCTCTGCATGGCCTTGGCTTCATCGACTATCCTCACACCGTCCATGATCGGTATCTGGAAGCGTTCTCTGACTCCTGTGACCGGACGGCACTGGAAGATGTAGTAGGGGACGATACCGTTCCTTGTAAGACCCCTGAAGAGTTCGCCCAGGACCTCCGGCCTGTCATTCACTCCATGGAGAAGGACCGTCTGGTTCCTGACCTGGATCCCGATGTCACAGAAGGCCTTGATCGCCCTGATTGACTGCTCTGTGAGCTCACGTGGATGGTTGTACTGGGTGACCAGATATATCTGCTTTTTGGTAGCATGTTTTCTGAATATTGCTATGAGATTCTCATCTATCCTCCCAGGAAAGACCACCGGAACACGGGAGCCGAATCTGATCAGATCCAGGTTGTCAAGCTTGGTGAACTCCTCAAGATAGCGTTCTATGATCCTGTCCGGAAGCATCAGAGAGTCTCCACCGGAGATGAGTATGTTTGTGATCTCCGGATGTGATTTCACATAGTCGACTGCCAGGTCGAGCTGATGTGCAAGCTCCTCGTCGGTGAGGCCTACCATCCTCTTTCTGAAGCAGTGGCGGCAGTACATGGCGCATACATTTGTAGATAGTATGAGAGCAGTCTGCCTGTACTTGTGCTGTAGACCTCTCTGCTTTGTGTTCCTCTTCTCTCCGCTTGTGTCGAAGGATCCTGACTGGTGAAGCTCATCGAGAGATGGGATGCACATCCTGGCAATCGGATCGTTGGGGTCCGACTTGTCAATAAGGCCCATGTAGTATGGTGTGATCCTCATCGGGAACTGCTTTGTGACCTTCTTGAGGTCCTTTGTGTCTGCGAGCCAGTCAAAGCCCTCGAGCTCATTGATGTCGCAGATATCCTCTGAAATGATTGTTTTCCAATCCATTTAACCCCCCCCCCATTGCAAAGCTGTACTTTAAACATAGGAATACAATTGATATTTGTCAAGGATTGATAAAAAAATATAATTGACAAAGGTCTGACACGTGTATATGCTGAGCAGTGATTTACAGGGGTATAGTATGGCATTGTCAGAGAATGATACCGAGAATCTGGATTTCGTGTCCTTGCTTCCGATGATCTACAGTCTTGTCATAAACGGTCCGAGCATGAAGGACCATGACCTTACCAGGATGCAGCTGATGCTTCTTCTGGCACTGTCGAGAAGGGAAAGGCTTCTGATGAGCAGGGTCGCCGAATACATGTCCAGCTCCCGTGAGCAGGCCACGAGGGCTGTCGAGCATCTTGTGAAGGAAGGCTATGTGGAACGTCTCCATGACGAGACCAACAGGACCCATGTCTTCATACAGCTTACACCTGAGGGAAGGAAGGTCGTCAGCGAATGCCATGAGGGGTTCCGTGCCAGGATCCGCAGATCCTTTGAAGGCAAGCTGTCTGAAGAGGAGGTCTCAGCCCTCAAGGGTCATATCGCCGAGACCGTCCACATCCTGGACAAGGTCGTCTGATTCCTGACCTTTGCCCACAAATCAAAATCCATTCTCAGTATTGTTGACATATGAAGGGGAGAAATGACTATGGAGAAACACACAACAGATGAGCTGCTTCAGAAGCCATATTGGGTCATAGACATCCTGCCTAAGCAGGTGCCCGCAGACAGCAAGGGTCAGTACGCTGCGGTCGAGCATTACTATCTAGACAGAAAGAGGATCTTCGAGACCAAGCACAGGCATGTGGATCTTGTTCTGAAGCTGAACTGCTACATGGATATCTGCATGGATGAGAACCATGTGAACCCGTCACCCAAGCTCCTTGCATACGAGATGCTCAGAAGGCACATGGACATCAGAATCGATGAGGCGCTGCTAGTGTCCGAGCCCGATGAGACCCATCTGACTCTCTACAATGCCAATGATGGAATTCTGGAGCTTGCCAGGTTGCTTGCCCAGGCCGAGGGGCTCTTCGTCTGGCAGCCGGAAAACAATTGAAGAGATGATGGTCCGTTCTATATAATCCTCCTTGATGAGGTGAGGCAGTAATGGAGATTGCAATCATAATCGGTAACATATTCAGCCTGTGTGCAATGGTCTCCGACTCCATCAGCGGCACCAGGAAGAAGCACAGCCAGATCATGGCGGTTCAGATTGTCAGCCAGTTCTTCTATGGGGCCTCGTCATTCGTTCTCAAGGGTTACAGCAGCACAGTCCAGAACGTGGTTGCGGTGTTCCGAAACTTTGTTGCCATGAAGAATTTCAAGAGTAAGGTGCTGGACTGGACCCTCATATTAGCCGGAGTTGTTCTTGGTGTTGTGTTCAACAACCGTGGACTTCTGGGCTGGCTTCCGATAGTGGCGAACCTGGAGTATTCGATTGCGGTCTTCAGGTTCAAGGACAACGAGAGGGCATTGAAGATCTGCTTCATCATCAACATGATCATGTATGCGGCCTTCAGCGTGGTGATCCAGAACTATGTCGGAGTG
>DMOO01000073.1 GCA_003456855.1 Sphaerochaeta sp. | reverse complement strand
CACCAGAGGAGATTGCATTGTACTTCCCTGTGTCATAGATTGCCTTCCACTTCTCAAGGAAGGCCTTGAATGTTCCCTCCTTGCCGAAGAGGACCTCTGTCGCAGCCCCATCATGGCCGTTTCTGTTGTTCAGCATGTAGCTGCAGCCGTTCTGGGCTCCGATGAAGGTTGAAAGCTCGAATGTGGCTGGAACCCCTGAGAAGCCTGAGACTGATGCTGAACCAGTCTTGGCAACGACATCAGCCATGTCATCCAGTGTCCTTGGCGGCTGGACTCCAAGTGAGTCGTAAAGGGTCTTGTTGTAGTAGTAGAGAAGGGCGGATGCATTGAACGGAAGAGCCAGAAGACCGTTCTCTGAGGTATAGGATGAGATTCCGCACTCAAGGATCTTCGAAGTGTCAATTCCAAGCTGGTCAACAGTGACCAGATACTGGCTGTGGTTCATGTCAGTGGCTGCTGTAGCATCCATCATTGCAATGTCAGGAAGGGTTCCTGTTCCACTTGCCGCATTGACCTTTGTAAGGACATCGTTGGCCTTTCCCTGATAGATCGCCTCGACGACGATTCCCTTTTCCTTTCCGATACTCTGGTTGAAGTCGTCGACGATCTCCTCGAAGGCCGCTGTGTTGGAACCCTGGGCTGAGTGCCAGATGGTCACCGTCTGTGTAGTCTTCTCTGCAGCTCCTGCCGCGAAGACCGACGCCATTGTCAGAACAACAAGTGCAACTGCAATGAATCTCTTGTTTGCCATATTATCTACCTCCTGATAAGTGCATTCTGTATCTTCTTCTTCGCGATTGCCAAAATTGCGAGAAATGGTATTGAAATCAAAACAATTGTGGCCATCTGGGCACCTGTATCACCTGACTCTGCAAAGCCAAGCATCGTTATGCCAACCTGGATCGTTCTGGTCCTCGGCTTGTTTGTGACAAGCAGAGGCCAGAGGTAATTGTTGAAGACTGTTATGAGAGTCTGTATGAAGATCGTTATGATGACCGGTCCCGAGATGGGTACAAGGACTGAGTGGATGTATCTGAGATCCGATGCTCCGTCGATTCTGGCTGCATCGTAGGTCTCGTAGCCAAGGGCCATGAAGGAACCCATGACAAGAAGCATCTGTGCTCCGGAGAAGAGGCTTGTTGCTATTATCCCCAGCCAGGTGTCAAGAAGTCCAAGGGCTGCAACCGTCCTGTAGTTCTGGTAGAGAAGCGCCTCCTGCGGAATGAACAGCGTGAGCACAAGGGCTGCCATTATCAGGTTTCTTCCCCTGAATCTCAGGTGTGTCAGGGCAAAGGCAGCAAGGATGATGACCACGGTCCTTATCACTGCTGCAAGCAGAGCGGTTCCAACAGAGTTCACTATGTAGGACAGAAAGTACCTGTGCCCCATGGCCTTCAGATAGTTTGACCAGACAGGTGTCTCTGGCAGGAGGCGTATCTGGTTGAAGTCCCTTGCCGAGAAGAGCGAGGACGAGACCATATAGAGAATCGGGAAGGCCACGGCAAGTGCCAGGGCGGCAAGTATGACCTTTCTTGCCACATACTTTATCATGTCCAGAGGGCGCCTCTTCTTCATCTTGCCCTCCTTTTGATCCTTCCGAAGATCAGCATTGCCACTGTCGCGACAATGAGAATCAGGGTTGAGAGAGCATTCTGCACAGCTCTGTTTCCACTCTTGAAGGCCTCGATGTAGTAGTAGAACATCAAGGTCTCGGTGCTTCTGAAAGGACCACCTTCGGTAAGTATGATTATCGGTGCCGAGATGAGGATGGCATCCTTCAGTGCAAGGAAGATGGTGGCGAAGACAGTCTCTCTGATAAGCGGGAGCTCGATCTGGAAGAAGAGCCTCCAGCCTCCGGCGCCGTCCATTCTGGCTGCCTCTATCACGTTCCTGTCTATGCTCCTGAAGGCGCACATCAGGATGATGTAGTCAATGCCGAAGTCCAGGAAGATTCCAAGGATGACCAGTGTGGCCATGGCCCCAGCAGGCTCGGTTATCCATCCGTTGCTGGTTCCAAGGAGCTTGTTCGCCACGGAGGCTGTTCCCCTGAAGATCTCCTTTATAAGCAGACTGTAGGCGGAAAGCGAGATGGCCACAGGGGAGAAGAATATGTACTCCGGGATTCCGGAGAATCTGCTTGGTCTTCTTGTAAGCGATGCAGCCAGAAGCGTGACAAAGGTGTTGATGGGCACGAACAGGAGGATGAACTTGATTGACACCTTCAAACTGTTGTGGAAGGCCTTGTCCGCAAAAAGCATCTTGTAGTTTGACAAGCCTGCAAAGCCCAGGATCCTTCCAGACTGGTTCACCTTGAGAAAGGATTCGACGAGTCCCTTTGCAGCCGGGAACCACCAGAAGACTGCTGCAATCAGTATGGCTGGTGCCAGATATAGGTATGCTTTGGACTCGTTATGCTTTTTCACGTGAGATAATCTACAGAAAAGCAAAGAAAGAATCAATAGAAATCAAAAAGTAATTTCTTATTTGAAAAGAAAATATATTACATTTAAAAACCTAACGTTAGCTTTTATTTGTGAGGTTTTCCTCAATATCTTCTTACATGTATGCATCTTATTCTGCTTAGTGATATAATCTCGTCTTGGAGGCGTCAATATGGCTATGATCAATGAAAACGAGAGATACTGCACAAAATGCGGAACACTTTTCGAGACCCGTGAGATGGAGGGAGAGGGGGCTGTACAGTTCTGCCCGAAGTGCAACGAGTACCACTTCCCTGTGTTCAACACAGCATGCAGCATGATTGTGATTGACCCAAAGGCCAGGAAGATCCTTCTGATAAAGCAATACGGCCGCGACCACTACATCCTTGTGGCCGGCTATGTGAACAGAGGTGAGGATGCCGAGGCCACAGTTGCTAGGGAGATCAAGGAGGAGACCGGTCTTACTGCAAAGACCATCCGCTTCAACAGAAGCAAGTACTTCGAGAGAAGCAACACCCTGATGCTCAACTGGACCGTGGAGATAGAGGATGCCTCTGTCCTCAAGCCTAACAACGAGATAGATTCATATCACTGGTTCACATTCGAGGAGGCAAGGAGGAACATAAAGGACTGCTCCCTTGCACAGTGGTTCCTCAACGCCTATCTGGACTCAGTGCCTGCCGCGCTTTGACGCACCGATCTCCCAAAGCTTCTCCAGTTCACTCTTTGGAATGTCAAAGCTCCTGTCAGGGAAAAGCTGCCTGTTGATTGTGTAAGTCTTGAGCACGCTCTCAAGGGTTGCACTCTTTCCGAAGGCGTTCATCAGGCTCTGTCCAACAGAGACCACACCATGGTTCTGCAGAAGGATCGTGTCGTACTCCTCGAGCTCCTTGTCTATCCCCTTGTAGATCTCCTCGGTTCCCGGGGTGCCGTAGGGGAGGACCGGGACATGCTTGAAGAAGATGGCGAACTCGGCGCTGCAGCGAAGGTCGATCGGCTCGTTGGCGATGGCGAAGGCTGTGGCATAGGGACTGTGGGTGTGGATCACAGCGTTCACATCGTCTCTGCATTTGTAGATCGCCACATGCATCTTGCTCTCTGACGATGGTTTGAAGGGCCCGTCTATCCAGTTGCCTTCCAGGTCCATGACCGAAAGATGCTCAGGGAGAAGGTCCTCCTTGCTCATGCCTGACGGGGTGATGATGATCTTGTCGTCAACCTTGCAGGATATGTTGCCCTCTAGGGCTCCGATCGCACCGCTGGCGGTGAGCTTCTTTCCGACTGAGATTATCTGTTCCTTAGCTTTCTGGATTTCCATACGTGCCTCCAACAGCCATAGCATAATGAAAGCGGCTCATTTTTTCAAACCGAGTGCATAAAATGAACCAATATGTTATATTGCGCTTGTGAATCTATTATAGAAAGTGGACCACAACAAAGGAGGTTAAGACATGATCTCACTGTTATTCTCAGCCGTTGCATTGATTATAGGCTATCTTTTCTTCGGAAGGGTTGTGGAGCGTGTCTTCTCTCCGGATGACAGGACAACCCCTGCGTTCTCAAGGCAGGACGGGGTGGATTTCATTCCAATGCCCACGTGGAAGGCCTTTCTGGTCCAGCTTCTGAACATAGCGGGGACCGGTCCAATCTTCGGTGCCCTGATGGGTGCCTGCTTCGGACCTGTGGTGTTCCTGTGGATAGTGTTGGGTGCAATCCTAGGTGGAGGGGTCCATGACTACATGTGCGGGATGATATCAGAGAGGCACGATGGAGATTCGATTGCAGAGCTTAGCGGCATCTATCTGGGTTCAGGGGCCAAGTGGGCTATGAGGATCTTCTCTATAATCCTGCTGGTGCTGACAGGCACAGTCTTCGTGAATTCCCCTGCGACCCTGATTGACAACCTGACACCAGGCAAATCTGATGCTACATTCTGGGTCATCGTCATCCTTCTGTACTATGTGCTGGCGACCCTGCTTCCAATTGACAAGGTAATCGGCAAGGTCTATCCGATCTTCGGTGTGGTCCTTGTTGTCATGGCAGGTGGAATAATCTGCGGCATAATGTTCGGAGGCTATCAGATT
>DMOO01000168.1 GCA_003456855.1 Sphaerochaeta sp. | reverse complement strand
ACGGCCATTCCCTCAGGGATGTTGTGGAGAGTCACGGCAAAGAACATCTTTGCATTCTTGGAGACCTTGTTTGTCTTTATGCCTTCCGGAGCATCAGCATAGGCATGGAGGTGCGGGATCACTTCATCAAGGATAAGAAGGAAGGCCACACCGGCAAGGAAGCCGACCGTGGCTGGGACCCATCCGACCTTGTTCTGGGCCTCCGCCATTGAGATGGCAGGTATGAGAAGAGACCAGACGGAGGCGGCCACCATTACTCCTGCGGCAAAGCCAAGGAGGATCTTCTCGGTCCTGCCGCTGATCTTGTTCCTGAGAAGGAACACCATGGCGGAGCCGAGTGCGGTACCCAGGAACGGGATGAATAGAGTGATGAATTCAGACATGTGACATACTCCCTAGAAGGAAACTACATCACATGCCTCAAATGTTCAAGATTAATGTTGCCTACTTCTTCTTTCTCTGATAGAGGAATCTCTTGATCTTCTCGGTCGGTGTTCTCTCGAAAGGCTCTTCCTGGATCTCGACCTTTCTGATTCTGCTGAAGGAGGAAAGTTTCTCGTTAACATGGTTTTTGACAATGTTGAGATAACTTTCGATGGCATCAACTGCAACAATACCCTTCTTTTTCAAAGCCTTAGCATCGACACGGATCATTGCAGTGAGTCCACCCTCATCATCAATGACAAGGCTCTCAACAATATCCTCCTCCGAATTTATAAGGAATTCGATGTTCTCAGGATAGATGTTCTCTCCGGATGGTCCAAGGATCATGGTCTTGCAGCGACCCCTGATCACCAGCCTTCCATTCCTGAACTCCCCGATGTCTCCGGTCCTGAAGTAGCCGTCCTCGGTGAAGACCTCCTTGGTCAGCTCCTCGTTCTTGTAATAGCCCTTCATGACTGTAGGACCCTTGATGAGAACCTCGCAGGTATCAGGGTCAAGCTTGACGTCAAGGCCCTTGAGGATCGGCCCAAGTGTGCCGACCACCTGGTCCTTTGGACCGCAGCCTGCGATGAACGGTGAAGTCTCGGTAAGTCCATAACCCAACGCATATGGGAAGTGGATTCTATGGAAGAAAGCCTCTGCCTCTGCATCGAAGGGAGCTCCACCGACACCGAAGAACTTGAGTCTTCCGCCGAAGATCGTCTTTACCTTCTTTCCGATTATCCTGTAGACGATAGGGGCAGTGAGCTTGTTGCGTGCGAACTTGCCGAGCTTTGTTCCCTCCTTGATCTTAGGTGCAAGAGCCCTTCTGTAGATCTTCTCAATGAGAAGCGGAACTGAAAGCATGATCTCAGGCTGGACTTCCTTGAATGCAGGCATGAGAGAATCCGTACTTGGAGCCTTTCCGAGATATACGATCTGTACTCCGTTTATGAGCAGAAGCAGGAATCCGATTGTGAACTCGTACACATGGCTCATCGGAAGAATGGAGAGGGCGTTCCAACCCGGAGTGATCTTTATGAAAGGGGTTGAGCAGACGTAGGCGTTCCAGACCACATTCTTGTTTGTAAGCATTACTGCCTTGGGTGTTCCGGTTGTTCCGCTCGTATAGATTATGGAGACTACATCATCCTCTCCGAGCCGTCTCTCTGCAAGGACAGCCTTGTCATCAGCAGAGAGAACAGTTGCCTTTGTGTCCACACCATTGAGATCCTTGAAGTTCTTGCCATCGAAGGAGGCAAGGCTCTCCTCACTTATCAGGAAGAGATCCTCCATCCTTATGACAGGGATGTTGGCGCCAATGACCTTTGAGGCGTTCTTTGCATTGACAATTACAAGCTTGGACTCGCTATGGGCCAGGATTGCCTGGACCTCGTCCCTGCTGAAATTCGGAAGAATCGGGACTGTGATGCATCCCGCTCTGTTTATTCCAAGATAGGAAAGACCCCAATGAGGGCAGCTCTCTCCCAGGATGGCAATCCTGTCCCCCTTTGAGAGGCCCAAGGCAACAAGATGGTGAGCGAAGCTGAAGGTCTTCTCCAGAAGCTCACCGTATGTTATCTTGCTGCCCTCATCCCGCCATGTCTGAAGTGCTGTGAGGTTCTTGAAAGCTGCAACGGCAGATTCAAGCATTGTGGTGAGGGTGTATTCCTTGAGTTCAATCATCGTTCTGCTGTTCCTTTTGCTTTTTCTGACAGATAGAAATCAAACTGTCATAAAAAAGCTAACAAAGAACAGGGGATGATTCAATAGTTAACCTCGTTCAAATTCGAATAAGCATATATACCAAACAGTATATAGTTAACTAGTTAATTCACACCCTTTACATCATAACCTGCGTCTGTGACAGCCTTTGCAAGGACCTCATCGGTAACTGACGGCTCAACTGTCACAACGGCGGAGTTCTTCTCGTGGCTGACAACAGCCTCCTTGACTCCCTCAACAGCCTCAAGGGCCTTCTTGACTCTTGCCTCGCAGTGCGGGCACATCATTCCTTCGATATCCATTGTCTTTGTCATTTCAGTTATCTCCTCTTTCTTATTATTAGAAGTCTTTATTCTCCTATCCCTGCGAGGATCATGGATCTTGCAGAGATTCAGTCTAAGTGCATTGGTTACGACGCAGAAGCTTGAAAGGCTCATTGCAGCCGCACCGATCATTGGATTGAGCGTAAGCCCCAGCGCCACGAAGCAGCCTGCGGCAAGCGGGATGCAGATGGCATTGTAGAAGAACGCCCAGAACAGGTTCTCCTTGATGTT
>DMOO01000021.1 GCA_003456855.1 Sphaerochaeta sp. | reverse complement strand
CTCATCCTCGATGATATCGACGTTCTCCTTGATGATCTCTGTGATCTTCTCGACTTCCTCTGCGGAGAGATTAGGCATATTGGCGAAATCCTCTTCGGTGAGGTTGATGAACTCCTCGACGGAGTAGACATCGTAGAAGTTGAGCTTCTCGATGAGCTTCTTGTCGATCGGGAGATCTGTAAGAGCCATCTCATCGTCTCCAAGCTCGACGCCCTGTGCCTCAGGCTGCTCCTCTAAGAAGACTGAGTCAGCGGCTGCCCTTGCCTCTCTTGAGACATCCATCTCAGCGAACTGCTCCTGGGTCTTGACGTTGACAACCCAGTCGCAGAGCCTGTTGACAAGCCTTACGTTGAGGCCTTGCTTTCCGATTGCAAGTGAGAGCTGTGACTCATCAACGATTGCAACTGCCTCTTTCCTGGCCTGGTCGATGACGTAGACCTGAAGGACCTTTGCAGGTGAAAGTGCGTTTGCAATGTACTCCAGTGGATTCGGATCCCACTTGATGACATCGATTCTCTCGTCATCCAGCTCCTTCATGATGGCCTGGATTCTGTTACCCTTGAGACCAACACAGGTTCCTACAGCATCGGCGTCTACCTTTCTTGGTGCAACGGCGACCTTTGTCCTGTAACCGGCCTCACGGACGATCTTCATGATCTCGATTGAAGGATCCTTGGCAACAAGCTCAGGAACGTAGATCTCGAAGAGCTTGCGGACAAAGTCCTCATGGACACGGCTGAGAAGGACTCTGATGTTCTTGTCGGATCTCTCGTCCGGTCTGACTGACTCGACATAGCAGCGAATCTTGTCACCCTTGGTGTAGAACTCCTTCGGGCTCTGGTTCTTTCTTGGAAGGTATCCCTGGGTCTTTCCGAGGTCGATTATCAGGTCTCCATCCTTGTCGCCCTGGACATAGCCGTTGATGATCTCACCGACCTTGCCCCTGAACTCCTGAAGAAGCTCGTCCTTCTGGATCTCCCTGATGGCGCTCTGAGCCCTCTGCTTTCCTGTCTGGACGCTGATTCTGTCGAAGCTCTTCGGATCGATCGGAATGAGAAGCTCATCACCGATCTCAGCCTCTTCGCTGAGCTCCTGAGCCTCGTCCAGAGGGATCTCGGTGACCTCATCGTAGTAGTTGTCCTCATCGACGACGACCTTGCGTGATGCAAGCTCGACTGAGGAGAGGTCCTCTGCAAAGGTCACGACGGCGTTCTCGTCTGTACCGAACTTTCTTCTGTAAGTAGCCAAAAGGGTCTGCTTGATAGTGTCAAGCACCAGTTCCTGGGAAATACCCTTTTCCTCGACCATGGATTTAATAGCGTCACTTAACTCGGACATTCTTCATATCCTCCCATTTATACTCCAGCTTTGCCTTCTGGATGTCTTCATAACCAAGTTTGATGGTCTCGCCCTTCTCCTTCGAATCCTCAACCTCGAAATCCGAGAGCGTGACCCCTTCGTCGTCCGTCTCCTCGATGATGCCTGTGATCCAGGAGCTCTTGCCCTGGCTGTACACGCGGCATCTCTTTCCTGTGAAGACCGAGAACTCATGGATGTCCCTGAAGTTCCTCTGCAGCCCAGGTGTCGAGACCTCAACGTACAGTTCATCGCGGCCGTATTTCATCTCGAGCCTTGGAAGGATCGTGTTGTGGACAAGGGCGCAATCGTCGATGACCGTCTCTCCCTCCGGCTTCATGATGTCAACGAAGATCTGAACCGTGGAGCCCAGCATGCTCTTTCTTACATAGCACAGCTCCATACCCAGATTCGCCACAATATCCTTGAGATCCAGATAAAGCGGATCCCTTGTAATCTCGTTTTTTAACATAAAAGCCTATAAAAAAGGGACCGAAAATTTTCGATCCCTCAAAAATCTTAATTAAAAATCCTCTTTGAATATAACTGTGACAACACTTTGTGTCAATAAGATGTTTACTTATCAACAATAATTTCTGCCAAATTGATACCGCAGAGTGCCTTTTCCCCTCATACAGTGAGGATGTTGAAGTCCACCTTGCCCTCAAAATATCTCTTCAGATCGTATGGCGAGAACATTCCCTTGTCGGTTGCGATTCCAGATATCAGTGATGGAGGTGTCATGTCGAAGGCAGGATAGTAGCCCTTGACGCCTGTCCCCTCGATTGCAGTCCTGACTCCCATTGCCTGGAGCGAGAAGTTCGGGTCCCTCATCTCTATGGTCACTGTGTCATGGGTCGGATGGCCCACATCAGGGGCTCCGGAGACGAACATCGGGATTCCGAAGTGCTTTGCACAGATTGCGATCTGGGATGTTCCAACTTTGTTGAAGACGTAGCCGTCCATGCAGATGGCGTCAGCAGCGCAGGTGAAGACGTCGACCTTCTCCTTGGCCATTACGAAGGCCGGCATGTTGTCTGTGATGACGGTTGTGTCAAAGCCCATCTGGCTGCAGACCGTGGCTGTGAGCCTTGCGCCCTGGAAATAAGGTCTTGTCTCGGGACAGAACAGCCTGATGGTCTTTCCCCTGCTTCTGCACTCCTTGAGCATCATTCCAAGGATGGTCTCTGCGAAGCACTGGGTCATGACGGTTCCGTTGTCCGGGAACATGTCAACAAGGTATTTTGCACAGCGGCCGATTTTCGCATAGCGCATGTTGTTCTGCTCGACGATCGCATCCCTGATTGCAAGGTCAACCCTCTTTCCCTCCTTGAGAGCCTGCTCAGCTGCAGGAAGAACAGCCTCGGTGACTATCTTCATCCTTCCGGTGGTTGTGGGTCTTGAGTGGCTGATTGTATAGGAGGCCTGTTTCAGGTACTCCATCTGCCTCTCGGCGCTCATGTCCCTGCACTCCCAGGCGGCAAGGGCCATGCCCATCGGAGCTGCCGTGAAGGGACCTGCGCTCTGAGTCACCATGTCGGTGATGGCCTTCGCAACCTCGACATGGGTCTTGCAGACAACGAATTCCGTCTTTGCAGGATAGATTCTCCTGTCGAGGATCCTCACCTCGCCATTGTCATACCAGGCTATGTTCTCGTACTGAAGCATGAATGCCAGACCGGCGTCCTGTCTTTCCATAATGTTGACTCCTTGTTCAAAAACCCTAAAAGTCTTTATTTTTTGAAGAAATTGATGAACTTTCTCCCTAAAAACATGTTTTTGAGATAAAAAAAGCGGATGTTTTGATTGTACACCAAATGCCTAGAGTTCGCAAAGCCAAGTTGCACCGGAGAGATCGGTGAACCCGGACTTCTCCAGAAGGCTTATTGCGCTGAGCATTGTGCTTCCGGTGGTGAGAATGTCATCAACAACAATGACCTTCCTGTCCCTGAGCTCCTCAACCTTGTCCGCATATTCCGGATTGATTGCGTACTTGCCATAGGATGCAAGGATTCTCTCGGTCCTTTTAAGCCTTTTCTGCTGGTGGATTGCAGCGTCGCCGTTCGATATCAAAGATAGATATGGCCGCTTCAGGGCCTTGCATACCTCTATCATGTGGTCCCAGCCATACTTCTCAAGCCTTTCCATGCTACATGGAACAGGCACAATCAAAGCCTTACCTTCCGGATCCAGCACATCAAGAGCTCTCTTGAGATACTTGGCGGCAACTATTGCCAACTCCCTGTGGTCCATGAACTTGAAGCTGTAGAGAACACTGTAACCAAGCTTTCCGTCATAGCGTGCGACAGGATAGATTCTGTAGTGGCTTCTGGTCCCGTTGCCGCATTTCTCGCAGACATAGTCGTCTGAGAGCCTTGGGAAGAAGCATATGGGGCAACGTGAGATCATGGAGTCGAAGCATTCGCTGTCCAGCTGCTTTGCGCAGTCCTTGCATATCTTGTCTTCATGTGAGATCGGTGCATTGCAAATCGGACAGAAGAAAGGAAGATGCATGGGGCCTCAACAGTTCTCGGCAAGCTCCTTGAGCTTGGAAAGATGGATCAGAGCCTGCATAGGAGTGCACTCATCTACATTGAGCTCCTTGAGCTGCCTTATGAGCTCGGTCTCTTGAACAGGACGATCCTCGTAAGGGCCGTCGACAGGACCATCTGATGTGAACAGGCTGCCCTGCTCCATCGAGTAGTCAGCGAAATGCCTGCTCTGGAATGTCTTGGCATCGCGGATCACCGTACCTGGGATTCCTGCCATCTTTGCTACGTGGATTCCGTAGCTGGAGTTTGCAACTCCATCCTTGATCTTCCTGAGGAAGGTGACGCTTCCGTTCTCCTCAAGCACATCCAAGGTCAGGAGCCTTATTCCGGAGGTGTCCAGCATCGTAAGCTCATGGTAGTGTGTAGCGAAGAGTGTCTTTGCCTCTTTGGCAATGAGGTTTCTCATTATGGCATAGGCAATTGACATGCCGTCCTGGGTGCTGGTTCCACGCCCGATCTCGTCAACAATGACAAAGGATCTCCTTGAGCAGTTCCTCAGGATGAAGGCAGCCTCCTGCATCTCGACAAGGAAGGTGGACTCGCCTCTGGCTAAGTTGTCCATGG
>DMOO01000226.1 GCA_003456855.1 Sphaerochaeta sp. | reverse complement strand
CTCCGATGTAGGTCCTTCTGTGTCCCTTGATCTCCGCCTCATCCCTCATGCCACCGACACTGAAGCGGTAGTACTTCTTGTTAAGTGCCTTGGCTATTGAGATACCTATAGAAGTCTTTCCAGTTCCCGGAGGGCCGACCAGACAGATGATTGAACCCTTTGTGTCGTTCTTCAGCTTCCTGACAGACAGGAACTCCAGAACACGGTCCTTGACATCCTTGATGCCATAGTGGTCTGCCTCAAGGATCTTCCTGGCTCTATCCAGTGAGAAGTCATCAGGTGAGAAGGTGTTCCAAGGAAGGTCTGCAACCGTCTCAAGGTAAGTCCTGAGCATTGAGTACTCTGGGTTGTTCGTGTCCATGGAGCCCATCTTCTGGTATTCATCCATGACGGTCTCATAGGTCTCACCGGTAAGTCCCAAGGCTTTCAGACGGTCAATCAGTTTAGGTTTTCTTGACTTCTTGACAGGTTCATTTCCTAATTCGGAATCAAAGAGTTCCTCGTCTGAATCAAGCTCATCAGCTCCATGGCCCATCTGGTCAAGCTGCTGCTTGATTGACTTGAGCTCCTCCCTTAAAAAATATTCTCTCTGTCTTGCATCTATCTTCTTGGAGACAATGCTCTGGATCTCGTCATGCATCTTCTGGACGGCAAGCTCCTCGTTCAGGGCCTGCAGAACCTTCATGATCCTGACCTTTCCGTTGAACTCCTCCAACAGCTCCTGTTGCTTGGCTCTTGGAACAACTGCCGATGCCAGATAATCTGCCAGCCTGAGAGCTTCAGGAATATTGGAAGCGTTGAAACGCAGGTTCTCCAGAAGCATTGATCTGTCAGCTCTCTGGTCCAGTGCCTCACGCAGGGCGGATGTGAAGGCCTTGTCCTCTATCTGGGACAGGGTGTCCTCCTGGATGTATGTGACATTGGCCGTGATTGCACCGCGGTTGACCAGCATGTTGTCGATCTTGAATCTGCAGATGGTCTCCAGAAAAAGTGACTTTGTCCCGTAGATTGTGTTGATCTGGTTCTTAACACGTACAAAGGTACCGACTTTGTAGAAGTCGTCCTCGGTGAGCTTGCTTGTGTCCTTGTTGTCATTCTTGAGCATGACAAGGCCGAAGCCGTTGAACTTCTCACAGTGGCGGATGATGTCGATGTCCTGCTTGTCGGACACCTCAATGGTCGTGTACAGCCCCGGGAACACCGGACAGCCACGCATCGGTATTATGAATATTGCCCTAGGAAGGGACTCAATGATCTCATTGTATTCTTTCATAACGCAATGATACGAAAAACCAAGGGCAAAGGCAAATCAAAGAGATTGTAATGATAATACATTCAAATGGGTAATTAGTAGAATAAAGGATAATACTGGATTATTCAAATCAAATATGATTAGAATATTAACAGAGAGGTAACTAAATGAGTTATATCTGGCAATGCAGGGACTGGCCTCATTTCATTTACGACAGGGAAAGGGTAAACCTTGCTCTTAACAGGTATGATTCGGAGAAATCCTTTGCGGACAGGGTGTTCTCTCTGTTCAGTGAGGAGTCCAGACAGCGATTCCAGGTGGAAGCCTTTTCCGAAGAGACTCTCTGCTCAAGCAGGATAGAGGGCCTGGAACTGAATGCGGACTCGGTCTACAGCTCCTTCTCGAAACGCTTTGATGTGGACTATTCCGGTAAAGGATTAAAAGACCCCTATTCTGCTGCAGTCTCAGAGGTTGTCCTCGATGCCGTCTTGGACCACAGTCCAATGGACAAGGAGCGAATCTGTTCATGGAACCGAAAGCTTCTTGAAGACCCGAATCATCGAAGACAGATGCATATATCCAGCATAGGTCTCTACAGAACCGGTCCTGTATATGTAATGAGCGGAAACGCATTCAAAGGCGAGGTCCCTGTGTATGAGGGTGTTCCTGCCGACCAGGTTGAGACTGAGATGGAAAAGCTCATGGCTTGGATCAATGCAGACAATGAGAAATCCCCTGTCGTCAAAAGTGCCATCGCATCATTCTGGTTCGTGTCAATCCATCCATTCGGTGACGGCAACGGGAGAATATCCAGAGCCATAGCTGACTATTTGCTCTCCAAGGATGAGAGTAATTCAACCTTCAAGTATTTCAGCATGTCAAAGGCCTTGGAGGGAAACAGGAATCTCTACTATGGTTATCTGAAGCTGCTGCAGTCCCAAAGTGTCAGCATGGACATTACCAAATGGATCCTTTGGTATCTTGATACAGCGACTTTTGCGATTCTTGAGGCGACATCGGAATTCGAGAGGACTATAAGGCTCACTCAGACCATGTCCAGCAAGATGTTCATTGAACTCAACGGTAGGCAGAACAACATGGTCTACAGGATGCTCTCAGGGGGTTTCTTCGGAAAGCTCACAGCTGAGAAGTACCGCAAGATTGAGAAATGTGAAAGTGCAACGGCAACAAGGGATCTTTCAGACCTTGTCAGAAGAGGAATATTGATCAAGTCGGAATCTGGAGGAAGAAGCACCAGCTACCACATGAATCAAGATCTTGAATTGTTTGTCTGAGACCCTCTGAGCCACTTGACCCCAAGGTAGCAGAATGGTGTATCCAGAAGGGCGAAGGCAACCTTGAACAGCCAGTACGGGATGATCAGAGAAATGACGAATCCTGTTGTGAACTTTGGTGTCAGGTGCCAGAAGGCCACAAACTCGAAGATTGTTGTGTCCACCAGCTGTGATGTGATTGTAGACAGGTTGTTCCTAACCCAGAGCATCTTTCCCTTTGTGACCTTGCCCCAGAAGGAGAAGAGGAATACATCGACATTCTGGGACACAACAAACGAAATAAGAGAGGCAATAGTCATTCTAAGAGATGAACCGAACACTGCAGCATACTCAGACTGCATCTCCCATGTCGGATTAGATGGCATGGC
>DMOO01000074.1 GCA_003456855.1 Sphaerochaeta sp. | reverse complement strand
CTCCTCTCGGGTCCGCTGCCGCCTCTCCGTCCTGGGTGTAGATGTACATGGTGTGCCTGTCCCAGACGACAATCTCGTCACGCTCATCGCCGGTCAGGTTCAACACTTCCGTGCTCATCTCAGGATGTCCGTCATCAGGAAGCTCAAGGACCTTGTAACCGTCTCCGTCCACTCCACCCTCATGGGCGCTCATCCAGATGATCTCCTTGCCGTTGCCGTCCCAGTTGAGTGGTGCGATGACATTGCCGTTTGAAAGCATCTCACGGTGCCAGATCTCCTTTCCGTTGCAGTCATGGAGGTAGAAGATGCCATTGTTCCCCCAGTAGGTCGTTGTGGCAATCTCGAAGCCCTCACGCTCCGGGCAGTAGTTGGCGGCGCTGATTCTCTGTCCATGGCCGTTGATGTCACGCACTATGATCTCACCATCCTTGGAGACTATCATGAAGCCCTCCCAGCCGGAGACTATCGCAAGTCTCTCATCCTGGCCCGGTCCGAACTTGCCCACTATGATCTCATCGGTGTGGTCGGTTGTTATAGGCAGAGACCACATCAGGTTTCCATGGCTGTCAACCATGTTGTAGCAGGAGAATATCTCATCCCTCCCGTCCCCGTTGTAGTCATAGGAGTACGGGAAATGGCCTGTGTTGTACTTGGAGAACTGCCACTCGTAGTTCAGGTCCTTGTCGTAGATCCAGTATCTTGAATAGCGGTCCTTGATCAGGATCTCCTCAGGTCTCCTGTTGCCTGAAACGTTGACTATTCTGATGGCATCGACGTTCAGTCTCTTGAAGGCGTACTTGCCGAACTCGAGGCCGGTGACTGTCTCCGGGTCGGCCTCGTTGATCGGTGTCGGGATGCTCTTCTTCACCTTTCCGGTTCTGCCGTCAAGGATCATCAGCTTGAAGTCCCAGGAGGTGATGACCTCATCGAAGCCGTCGCCGTCAATGTCATAGATCTGGAACGGAAGGTCTGTGGTGAGCTTCTCCGTCTCGTCGCTGTCAACAGGCTCTCCGATCTGCCAGAGGACCTTTCCGGTCTCAACGCTGACAGCGGTCATGCAGGAGATAACAGGATAGCGGTCCTTGTAGACCTTCCTCTGGTTCTGGCACATTACAAAGAACCATTCATCGGTTCCTGTAAGGTGTCCAAATCTGATCTGTCTACCTGCTCCGAAGTCCTGTAAGTCAATCTTCTTCCAAAGTTTTGCCTTGAAGTGCTTGTTCTGGGCATTCTTTTCTGCAGCAAGCCAGTCTAATTTGGTCTTTTCATAATCCTTGTGCTGGACGTCTGTCATCTCGACGCAGACATCTCTGTATCTGGCAGGTCTGCAGGATGAAAGGGCAATGCAGCCATCCTTGTAGGTGTCGTCCTCAGCCTCTATGACAAGCTTTCCATTCAGGTAGCACTTGAACATGCTTCCTGAAATCTCGACCTTGAGCGTGCAGTACTCATCAGGATCCCAGCATGCCTCCGCATGGGCCAGGACTGTTCTCTCGGTCTTGAACACCTTGTGGAGCTCCACCCCACCAGGAACAAGGAAGAAGCCATAGTGCATCATGCTTGTCTGGTAGCGGAAGAGGATTCCTCCGAACTGGGCGGCGATCATCTGTCTGATTCTCACAGAGACAGTGTAGTCCTTCCAGAAGGTGTCACCTGCTCTCAGGCAAGGCACTCCCTTGCCCACCACAGGCTCCGTCAGACGCATCTGCTCCATGCAGTGGGATCCGTCCATGTCTGCGTCGGAGACGAGCCATGTAGGGCCTCTGAAGGACCAGTCCGAGATAGGATCGAACCAAGCTCCACAGTATCCCGGATTCGGATAGTAGTGATACTCACCCATGGCGCTGTGCTCAGCGTCGAATGGGAACGGACCTAGCTTGAAAGAACTGAAATCCTCTGTGAAAACCTTCATTGAAACACTCCTCAAGAATAAAAACATGGGGTTGGACTTCTCCAACCCCGGAATCTTCCGATCTTCTTACCAGTGGATCAGGCTGTCGACGTTTACCGGCATGCCTGAGGCGATGGCCTTGTTGCCTGCGATTCCAACCAGGATTGACTTGACTCCATCATGGAAGTCAGCCGCCCTGTGGAACTCGTCGTACGGTGGGTTCTCAAGGAACACATCGTCCAGCATGACTGGGTCTCCACCACCGTGGCCACCCTCACCTGTGACGACCTTTGCATCGTACGGCTCGCCGAACATAGGATAGATGCGGATGTTGCTGTACTTGACAGCTCCCTCGTCCTTCTTGTCTCCACCTGCGTTGATGTAGGTGCGCTCGACTGAATGGTACTCAAGTCTTCCCTTTGTGCCGTTGATCATGACGTTGAAGCCTTCCCATGGCATGTAGGAGTTGAGTGAGTAGGACATCTGGACTCCGTTCTTGTAGCGTACGACAAGGTTCATTGTGTCCTCGATGCTGATGTCATCTGAGAAGACGCTTCTGTCTCTGATGTAGCCGCTGTCCTCCTCGGCGTCAAGGTACAGGGCCTTGAGCTGTGGGTTTCCCTCAAGATCGATTGCAAACGGGTCGTTCTTGGCCACTTCGCTTCCGTGGCAGCGATAGTAGAACTTTTCCACTCCACGCTTCTCGGCTGCTGCACGTCCGTAGAACTGCAGGGAACCGAAACCGAAGACTGTCTCAGGCTCTGCACCAAGCCAGAAGTTCACCAGGTCGAAGTGGTGTGTTGCCTTGTGGACCAGAAGTCCGCCGCTGTTGTACTTGTTTCTGTGCCAGCGTCTGTAGTAGTCAGCGCCGTGCTCAGTGTTCAGAAGCCACTCGAAGTGGACTGATGTAGGTGTTCCGATTGCACCGTCACGGATCAGCTCTCTGACCTTTGTGTGGTATGGTGCATAGCGGTAGTTGAAGGTGACACGGATGTGCTTTCCGGTCTTCTTCTGTGTGTCGATGATTCTCTGAGCCTTGCGCTCGTCGATTGTCAGAGGCTTCTCTGTGATGACGTCACAACCGGCCTCCATGGCGCGGCAGATGTAATCATCATGGGTGCGGTCAACTGATGTGACGATGACGATGTCCGGCTTTGTCTCCTCGATCATCTTCTCGAACTCATGAGGAAGGTATGTCGGGACCTTCTTTGCGCCAAGCTCCTCAAGACGTGAGTTGGCATAGTTCATTCTGGTCTGGCTCTGGTCACAGAATCCGACCATGCAGGCGATGTCCTTGTACTTCTGGGCAACTGCCTCATAATACATGCGGGCTCTTCCACCCGTTCCAACCTGTGCATATCTCTTCATATCTTCCCCTCCATTAAGGAAACAATCCGATAGTTACTGTTTATAGAATCATTATAGTGAGTACGCAGATTTTGTTTAATGTCCGTTTGTTACTTCAATTTGGACTATTACGTTATTGGAGCCGGATTGAAGATCAGCAGATCGTTGTACAGCCCATACTTCTCAGCAGCGGTCTTCTCGCCGCTGACCACATCGAGTATGTCATTGTAGAGGTCTGTACCCATCTCTGCGATCGTCTTCTCTCCTGTAACGACAAAGCCTGCATCCATATCAAACAGATCCGGCCACTGCTTCTTCATCGAATGCTGTGTGCAGATCTTGTAGACAGGGATCTCCTGGAGCCCATAAGGTGTTCCACGGCCTGTGCTGAAGAGCTGCATGACAATGCCTGATGAGAGCTGGCTTGGACCGCAGACGATATCCGATGCCGGTGTGGCGGCAAAGACAAGACCACGGCACTGTGGGAGCTCACCAGGTCCGATGACCTCGGCGATTGGTGAGTGTCCGCTCTTGGCGATGGAGCCCATTGCCTTCTCGACGATGTTGCTCAGTCCGCCCTTCTTGTTACCCGGTGTCGGGTTTGCGCTTCTGTCGACATGGTTCTTGGCAAGGTACTCGTCGTACCAGGATATCTCATACTTGAGCTTCTCAACGGTCTTCTCGTCCTGACAGCGTTCTGCAAGGAAGTGGACACCGTCACGGACCTCTGTGACCTCTGAGAACATGACAGTTGCCCCGCCTGCTGCAAGGAGGTCGAAGGCATAGCCGATCGTCGGGTTTGCTGATATTCCACTGAAAGCATCTGAGCCACCGCACTGTGCACCGATTCTGAGCTTCTCAAGCGGGAGCTCCACCCTCTTTCTCTGGTTGAGGATGGCAAGCTTCTTTCTGGCCTTCTCTATTATGGCGTTCATCATGGCATCGTAGCCATTGCACTCCTGGAGGATGACGACGTTCTCGCTGTTGTTCTCCTCAGGTGTCAGGATCATGTCCATTGTAAGCTTCTCACATCCGAGGCCTACTGCAAGGATCTGGCCGCCGAAATTGGGATGATGTGCCACGTTTCTGACGCTTCTGATTGGAATTGGGGCATCGTCTGCCTTGATTGCAACACCACAGCCATATGGATGTACGACCGCCACGACGTCATCGACGTTTGGATACTCCGGGAGGATATCCCTGCGTATCTTGTCCACAACATTGCGGACAACACCTGCAACGCACTGGACGGATGTCACAATGCCAAGGATGTTTCTGCTTCCGGCAGGAAGGTCCGGACCATTGTCATAGCCCATCCAGGTCTTTCTTGCAGGGAGGTTCTCAAGAACCTTTCCCTTCTTCCCAGGCCTGAGGGACTCGACTGCAGGAGAGGCCGGAAGCTCAAGGTTGTACTCATTGATCCAGCCACCTGTCTTGATGTCCTCAAGCATATAGCCGAGAACAACACCGTAGCGGACCACACTGTCACCCTTCTTCAGGTCGTACAGGGCGATCTTATGTCCCTGTGGGATGTCTGAGAGAGCTACAATTGAAGTTCCCTCAAGCACTTCTCCAGCCTTGACCGGAGAGGTGACTACTGCAACATTGTCCTGATCCGCAATCTTTACTGCTCTCATTTCCTGTCCTCTCAATATTCTTCGACCAATACAGCCGGTTCTACGTTAACAGTCACATTATTGAACTTGGCATCTGCATTGATGACTCTAATTCCTCTGTAATCCGTCTCAGGGATTCCCTTGCACATCTCCGCCTCAAGGCCTTCCTCAACCTTGTCGGTCACCTTGAAATCACAGTCGTTGATCACAACGTTGGCAAGAGGTCTCTCAGGAAGTCCTGCAAGGAAGGCTGCCGCACTTCTGCAGTTCTCCGCCTTGACCCTCTCGATCAGAACATCACCGATGTATGGCGTTGCGTCGTCGATCGGCTGGGGCTCAAGAGAGTACAGCATCGGCTCATCGCTTCCACAGCGGTAGAACATGTTGATGGAGATCGGGCAGATGACGTTGTCCATGTAGATGTCGGACACTTTGATGTCTGTCATCTTTCCACCACGTCCACGTCTGGTCTTGATTCTGATTCCTCTGTCTGTTCCAAGGAACTGGCAGTTCTTGACGTAGGCACCCTTGACTCCACTGGCCGTCTCGCTTCCGATGACGAAGCCGCCGTGGGCGTTGCGGACGACGCTGTTCTCCAGATAGAGGTTCTCCGATCTCTGGTACTTCATCATGTCCTTTCCGCTTCCACTCTTGATTGCGATGCCGTCATCACCGACATTGACGTCACAATTCTTTACAACAACGTTCACACAGGACTCTATATCCATTCCATCAGTGTTAGGTGAATCGTATGGGTTGTTGATCCTGACACCGTCCACCATCAGGTTTGTCGTGCAGATTGGATGGAAGGTCCAGAACGGGCTTCTTGTAAGTGTGACTCCACTGATCTTCACGTTCTCTGAGTTGAGTACCTGAAGCAGTGCAGGTCTGAGGAACTGGCATGGTCTGCCACCACCTCCGCCCGGCTCGTTCTTGTAGTTCGGATTGAGCTCTCCAAGGCGCTTCTCTATAGGAAGTGTGAGCTTTGAAGGTCTTCCGCCGTTCTTCCAGACAAGGATGTACTCCCACCACTTCTCTCCATGGCCGTCAAGAACACCAGGACCCTCGAGACAGACATCCTTTGCATCCTTGATGAGAACACATGGATGCATTGCCCAGCAGTTGACTCCCTCCCAACGTGTGTAGACTGGAGGATAAGCGTTGAAGTCATCAACGAAATCAAGGACAGCACCCTCCTCGAAGATCAGTCTGGTATGGGATGGAACGGAAATGGGACCGACCTTGTATTTGCCTTTTGGAATGACTACCGCAGCTCTGCAGGAATTTGCCAGAAGCACTTCATTCAGGTCATCACCCTTCTTCAGGACATATCTCTTCTCATTGAGCTGTGCAGGGAACTCAAGCTCCAACGCGGCTGAGATGAACGGGGAGACACCGTGCAGGTTGTCAGTCTCCCTTGGCTCTCCCTCTGTGTAGTACTCGTAGTCTGCTGGTCTGTACCTTGTGGTACCTGGGGCAACGCCCAGACCCGCGCTCTTACATGTGTTATGGAGGAACAGCTCCCCGTCCTTGCCGAAGGTTATATCCTCAACTATCATTCCGGAGAAGGCCTTCTCTGCAGC
>DMOO01000013.1 GCA_003456855.1 Sphaerochaeta sp. | reverse complement strand
TCCTGGCCGTTGGAATAGGTCCAGGTGTTGACGTTGGCTGTGGCTGTGAGCTTGAAGTTCTGTGTCTTCGGGTCGATCTCGGTGTAGTAGAATGCAAGTCCGTCAGTTGAACCTGGAACGAGCTTGCCCTTTCCGCCTGTTGACCAGACTCTGACAGAGCCCTCGTTGGCATTGCCCTCGTAGCCGTCGTTTGCAAGTGCTACGTTGCTTCCGAATGCGCTGAATGCCCAAGCCGTCTCAGCCTCATCCTTGACGGAGACTGCAAACTCAGCAGAGGTAACAGCCTCGGCTCCTCTGACTGCCGTCACTGTGACAACTGCCTCTGTTCCGACTGCAAGACCCTTGAGTGTAGCCTCAAGCCCTGTGGTCTCAACGCTTGTTGAACCGGAGGAGACTATGTACTTCTCTGCCTCAGGGACTGCATCCCAGGCAACCAGGACATCACCGCCGCCCACGTTTGACGCGCCCTTGATGGATGGAGAGACCAAAGGAAGCGTGAACACAACGGTCATCAGGTTAGCTGACTCCTTCTCGCCCTCCTCCTCACGTAGAACCACTGCGCTGAACGAGTATTCGCCACTTGAAGCAGGTGTGAAGGTAAGCTCATGGAGATCCTTCTCTGCTGTCGAGTTCCTTGCCTCGGTTGCACCGGCTTCGTCCGTCATGGTCACTGTGAGCTTGTCTGCCCCGTCATAGCCCACGTTGGCGCTGACTGTGACCACGATGTCGTTTCCTGCCGCGACAGCAGACTCGATGACCGGAGCTGCGACTGAATCCCAGGCGGCCCTTGCAGGCTTCTCTGCAGAGCCTGTCGTGACCTCGACCTTGAAGATGTAGTTGTTGTTGCTCACTCCGCCAAGGAAGTAGGTTCCTGCAGCCTCAAGAGCCAGCTCAGAGTAGTATGGGCTGTTCTTTGAATATGTTCCGTTTGTGGAAGCAACGACTGCACCGGACTCGTCAAGGATTCCGATCTCCCTGTTGTCGTCTCCACCCTGGACCCACCAGACCTTCACGGTTGCTGCCGAGCCAGTCTCGAACTTTATTGAGTTCTTCTCGGTTGTGGCCTTTCCGCCGAAGTTCGCTCTCTGGGATGAGGCATAGCCGTCCTCCCAGGTCTTGGAGCTTGAGTCGACCTTGGACTTGTCGCTCCACTGAAGTGTGAAGAAGTCATCGATGACGGTTGTATCTCCGACTGCCTTGGCTCCCTTGTCGAATGCCTCAAGGACCGATGTCTCGAGGACGTGGGTCTCGACGCTCGAAGGCACGACCTCGACCTTGAAGAGGTAGTTGTTGTTGCTGACTCCACCAAGATAGTAGGTGCCGCCCTCAGCAATGGCCAGTTCTGAATAATAAGGGCTGTTCTTCGTATAGGTTCCGCTTGTCGAGACCACCAGGGCTCCGTCAGCGTCGAAGAGACCGACCTCTCTGTTGTCCTCTCCGCCCTGCACCCACCAGACCTTGACGGTTGCGGCGCCGTCGGTTGTGAACATGATGGAGTTCTTCTTTGTGGTGCACTTTCCGCCGAGGTTTATCCTCTGCTCGGAATAGTAGCCGTCATCCCAGGTCTTCTTGCTTGAATCGACCTTTGACTTTGCGCTCCAGATGATGGTGAAGAAGCCGTCCACGTCGGTTGTGTCCCCGTCAGCCTTCTCTCCGGCTGCGAAGGCCTCCAGGGCCGAGCCCTCAAGCACATAGGAATCTGCACCGCCTGCAGCCTCTTCCTCTGCGGCTATCTGTGACTCCAGTGCCTGCTCCTCCGTCACAACGACTGTGATCTCAGCCGATGCCGTGCCGATGACTGTCTCGGCAGGAGCCTCCTGCACCTCAGGCGGGCCTGCAGGCTCGATGCTGTTGACCTCTATTATTTCTATCTGCCTTGCATCGAACAGCAGGACCTTCTCTCCTGCAGCGTTGGTCTCATAGATCGCCTGTGCAAAGACGGCTGTCATTGCCAGCAGAACCACAAGCAGAATCGCCAAAGTTCTCTTCATATAATCCTCCGATTTTGTAAAAAAATAACCAGTTAATACAGTTTATGCTCCCGATTCCCGAGAGCATAAACGCTATGAGCAACAATTCTGGTGATTGTCATTTGATGACTTTCTCAGTCTCGCCGTCAAAGAGATAGATGCTCTCGTTCGGGATTGAGAAGCTGATGTTTCAGCGCGCCACCCTGGAGAGCCAGGTCTTCAGCGCACTGTCACAGGTCTCTGCGTTGAAGCTCTTGACGGCGATTCCCATCTCGGTCTTGGAACCCTTCGCCTTGACCACAGTTCCGAGCTCCAGGTCGGCTGTTCCGAAGGCCCCCTCCTCGTTGGTGCAGAACGGGATCACCTTCTTGCCTGCAAGGTCCACTCCGTCGATGAATGATGCAACCGGTCTTGGATATGTTCTGTACCAGATCGGGAATCCGATGAAGACGGTGTCATACTCGTTGAAATCCATGGAGATGGACTTGATCTGGGGATGGATGTTCTCATCGATCTCGTACTTGGCTCTCTTGCAGCACTCGTCATAGTCTGTCGAGTATTTGATCTCAGGCTCGATCCTTGCGATGTTGCCGCCCATCATATCGGCGATCTTCTCTGCGACGATTCTGGTGCTCCCCTTCTTTCCGGACCCTGAATCAAGTGAGAAATAGATTACAATGCTCTTCATGGTTTCACCTCTCTGACGTTGAGTATACTAATATTTGCATGAATGTGCAAAAAACGCAATTGTCAACAATGCTTTTGTAAAAGCAAACAAAGCGTGGTATCATTTGCATACAACATTTAAGGAGAAAACAATGAAGAAAGTTGTTTCTATGCTGGTTGTGCTGCTCATCGCCGTCCTGGCAGTCGCAGCACTTGATTTCACATCCGTCGACGACACCTACGTGAAGGACATCGACGACCAGAAGGTGTATGACACCCTCAAGGGCATGCTCTCGCAGGCCAAGACCAACGAGGAGAAGGCGGAGGTCCTCTGGAGGCTCTCACGTGTATGCGTCGATCTCGGAGACCAGCTGGACGATGGCGAGAAGAAGGCCAAGATGGCCATCTATGAGGAAGGACAGGATTATGCTGACCAGTCGTTGGCTGCCAATCCAAGTGCGATGGCGCACCTGTGGAAATGCTGCAACATCGGAAGATGGGGACAGACGAAGGGTATAACAGCGTCCCTGAGCAAGATCGGGGATATGGACGACAACCTGAAGAAGGTATTCGACACCTACAACTGCCTTGACTCGTCTGAGGCATGGTACACCATTGCCGTACTCTACTCCTCCGTCCCGGGCAGATCGAATGAGAAGGCCATCAGCTACGCAAGGGCAGCCTGCGACACCATCCCTTCAAACGTCATCTACGGAGGAACCTACAAGGCACTGGCCGAAATGCTCTACAAGCGCAACTGGTCAGCGAAGAAGAGAGCCACAGAGATCGCCAAGCTCCAGACGAAGTGGGAGAATGAGACCAAGAGCAACACAGAGAAGTACGCCTACTACGAGGGAGCGAACGGAGCCGATGCAATGCCTATCTGGACAAAGACGAAGCTCAGCGCCATGAGCGACAGACAGGAGGCTCTGGTCATTCTGAAATACGCCCAGGCGGTCTACAACGTAGCCAAGTACCACACGAAGAGCGACGATGACAACTATGAGGAGATCCAGGATCTGATCGCCCAGTGGTCAAAGTAAGAGACACATCAACAAAGACCAAGGGACTTCCGTTTGGAAGTCCCTTTTTCATGTAAAGATAAATTTTTTAAATCATTCAATGACTTTCAGGCCATTGATCTTTATGCGGCCCTTGGAGTCCTTGACTGCGCTGACCTGGAGGCTTAGGACCTTGGCGGTCTCTCCTCCCTCCCAGTTTCTCTTGTAGACAAGATCCACTGTGAACACACCGCCTGCCCTGGCCTTGAAGCAGATGGTGGAGATTCCGCCGGCTCCGGCCAGCTTGCCGGACTTGTCGGATGGGCTGTACTTCCGGCTGACCAGCTCAAGGCCCTCCGGCACTGTTTCCACATACCAGTCGAAGCCTGTGGTCGGGTTGCCCTCAAGCTCCATGTAGGCGTTGTTGCCCTTTCTGCAGTAGATGTAGTAGCCGTCGCCCCTGAGCTCGTGGCTCTTCTTCCTTGCTTCGGCGCTTCCGGCTACAAAGCCCAGGACCAGACCGGCAAGGACAATTAGCACCAAAGCGATCATGACAATGGCGAAGGAATTGACTTTATTCTTCATGGAGCTTGATTATAAACTAAAAAGCGGCAGCTGTGAATCCTTGAAGGAGTACTGCTCCACATCATGGACCACATCTCCGCTCTGGATGTCCCCTATCAGGAACGGGGATGATGGGTTGTGTTTTCTGGCATTGCGCCTTACGGCATCGTAGTCATTGTTGGCATAGCAGTAGCGGCACATGTGCTGGCATGTGTCGTAGGCTCCGATGTCACAGGAGATGTAGCAGCCGCAGTTGTTCCTGGAGGGCTTGAATGGAGGCACGTTGAGCTTGTAGCCTATGGCCCTCTCGTAGATCGGGATTGTCATGCAGCCTCCGCAGTCAGCCCCGAACTGCTCAAGCTCCGTCCCCTCGCCGCAGGGTCGGACAACCATGTGGTGGCTCTTTGCAATGGCGATGATGGCCTTTCCAAGGGAGAGCCTGTCAGCCTCCTCAACATCCTGGACCTCCGGGAAGTTGCGCTTGACCTTGGCGTAGAGGTCTATGAAGCTTATGACCACATTGTCCGTGTAGCCATCCAGGGCTGAGGCCATGGTCTCGAAGGCCCTAAGGTGGTAGTCGTAGCTGTACTTCCTGGAGATGAAGATCGGGTCGTAGCGCCAGCCCACCCTGTTCACACCCACAAGGTCGGAGAGCTCGCAGAAGTCGTCAAGAAGCTTGTGCTTGTCAGGAACGTTTGGCTCTATGTCTCGCCCGTATGGAGTTATGGTCACATACCAGAACTGGCCGTAGGGCTGAAGCAGATCCATGTACTCGAACATCGGAACCGGGTTCTTGGTGCAGAAGCCTATGCAGTCCACAACGGACGGGTCCAGCCTGTAGCGGCTGACCTGGCTTGGATTGTAGGGGTTGCGCACACAGACGAAGCCATCCTTGAGTCGGTTGGCGAACCACTTCGAGTAGAATGCAGGAATGTCCGTCCTCTGGCCTGTGTTTATGATCATACCCATTATTATATTACCAATTAACAAATACGGCAAATTGTGCTAGATTGTGCGCATGACTTCAGATAACAAGACAAGAAATATAGGAATAATTGCCCACATAGATGCGGGCAAGACCACAACGACCGAAAGGATCCTCTACTACACCGGAGAGAACCACAGGATCGGAGAGGTTGACAACGGCGAAGCCACAATGGACTGGATGGAGCAGG
>DMOO01000033.1 GCA_003456855.1 Sphaerochaeta sp. | reverse complement strand
TCCAAGATGGACGAGGTCATCTTCGAGGAGTTCAAGGGAACAGGTAACAGCGAAATCGTCCTGGACCGCAGAATGGCTGACAGAAGACTCTATCCGGCCATCAACATCAAGAAGAGTGGAACCAGAAGAGAGGACCTGTTGCTGGACAAGGACGAGGCCGCACGCATCTGGATACTGAGAAACGCGATAAATGGTCTCGAGGACCTTGAAATGACCGAGTTCCTCATTGACAAAATGCGCAAAACAAAGAACAATGAAGCGTTCTTACGTTCCATGAACACAGGAACCGTTCCTGCGTTCTAAAACGGAGACGGCTTATACAACTTCACTTGTCTGCTGCACAACACCAGCAGATAGCACAACGGAGGACGTACAATGAAGAATGGAATCCACCCAAAATATGAGCTGACAGAGATCAGATGCTCATGCGGAAATGTCATCAAGACAAAGACAACGGCTAAGAACCTGCAGGTTGAAATCTGCTCCGCTTGTCACCCGTTCTTTACTGGCACACAGAAGCTCGTTGACTCAACCGGAAGAGTTGAGAGATTCAACAAGCGCTACAACGTGCAGTCCAAGTAAGTCAGACCTACGGTCTGCTTGAAACCCACAGGTGTGTTTCCTGTGGGTTTTTTCTGTTTTAAGGGGGTTAAACATTTGCTTTATTCTCACGGGTGCTATAAACTTTAATTACTCGTAAATAAAGGGGAGCACTTGAAGGCATTTCAGGAAAGCCACATAAAAGAATACAAAGAGTCTCCGCAAGTCGTTGTCAGAGTTCCTGATGTAACGACGATACTGGGGGAGTTTGCGTATTACAGCCAAGGCAAGGCCCTGATGTGCACCAATGACAGATACCTTTACGTGGCGCTGTCCGAAACCTCCGATCCCCAGGTCCACATCTTCAACACCTACACCAAAGACAAGAAGAGATTCAGCCTGTCCTCGCTCAAATACCGCAAGGAGGACAAGTGGGGCAACTACGTCAAGGGCATATTCTACCAGCTCAACGAGATGGGTGTCGGTCTCAAGACCTTCAATATCACACTTGATGGCCCAGTTCTTAAAGATGGCTCATCAAATCTAGCTGCTATAGTCAGTGTAGGCATCTGTTTTGCCTTGAAAGAAGCCCTTGGACTGTCACTGGACACCAAGGAGATGGGTGTTATCTGTCACCGCAACTGCATCCAGTACTGCGGTGAGACGTACAGATACTCGACCATCATGGCCGCCTTGAACGCAAAGAAGGGCAAGTACTTCCTGTTCGACCTGAACACGCTTTCCTTCTCCTACCTTGACGACCCGTTCGACAAGGGAACCTACAGCATGCTTGCCATTGACTGCAAGATAAACCAGAACGCAATGCGCGATGAGTTCTCCCACCGCCACAAGGAGGCCATGGAGGCCTTCGCGAAGCTCAGGGAGCTTACCTCCAGGATCTCCTTCAAGGACTTCCCGATAAGCGACCTCTCCGACAGGATAATCCCTCTGGATGAGGCTTCCAGAAGAATCTGCTCGGATATCCTCGAGGAGAACAGCGCAACCCAGGTGATGCAGAGGCTTTTCATCTCCCATGACTACGTCCAGATAGGCAAGGTCCTTTCCAGAATGGCCCTGATTGCCCGTGATGACATGGAGTTGACCTGCCCTGAGATAGACTGGCTTGTAAAGCGCTCTGCAGAGATTCCTGAGTGCACAGGATCCTTCTCGATCCTTGACGGAGACAACGCACAGGTGGCCTTGGTTCTGGAGGATTCCCCAGAGGCCATGGCAAAGCTCCAGGCCAAGCTGGACGACTATGAGAGGATCTTCGGGTTCAAGGCCATAGTGTCCGCTGTGGTGCCCAAAGGGCAATGTTGTCTAGTCGAAGTTGAATGACTCTAACTGACCCCTTGACGATGTCCTCTTTCGGAAGTACCTTTCACTTACAGGTAAGATATTATGGGAAGAATGATATATTTAGATAACAATGCAACGACCCAGATGGCACCAGAGGTCATCAGGGCCATTTCAGAGGCAGAGCCCGTTGTCTACGGCAACGCCTCAAGCATGCATACCTTCGGTCGAGAGGCCCAGAAACTGGTCGAGGAGGCCAGGGCCAACGTCGCAGAGCTGCTTGATTGCCAGAGTTCCGAAATCACGTTCACAAGTGGTGCATCAGAGTCCAACAACACAGTCTTCATGATCGCCAAGTCAATCATAGACAAGAAGGGAAGCGGCAGGATCGTCACCACGACAATCGAGCACCCTTCAATCATCGAGACCGTCAAATACCTCAGAAAGCAGGGCATCCAGGTCGACCAGGCCCCTGTATCAGCCGACGGCCGTGTGAAGATGGACGAGCTTGAGAAGCTCATGGGTCCCGATGTCGTCCTCGTCTCCGTGATGACGGGAAACAACGAGACCGGAGCGATCCAGCCGATTGCAGAGATCTCCAAGATGGCACATGCCTGCGGAGCAATGATGCACACAGACGCCACCCAGGCCATCGGCAAGATGCAGGTCTCCTGCAAGGACTGGGACCTTGACTACCTCTCATGCAGCGGACACAAGTTCTACGGACCGAAGGGCGTAGGCGTCATGTATGCCAAGAAGG
>DMOO01000069.1 GCA_003456855.1 Sphaerochaeta sp. | reverse complement strand
CAAGCAGAGGAAGAGGATGCCTACGAGGACGACGTCGACGACATAGAGGAGCAACAGGAACCAGAGGAACCGGATCCATATGCAGCAGAGTCGCTCTTCTCCATTGCTGATGATGACGATGACGAGAAGACCGCAAATGTGGTCAACGAGCCTGAGGAGCATACAGAATCCATCTTCAGAGGCAACATGGAGGAAGAGGAGCCGGAGCAGACACCTGAACCGGAGCCTGTCCAGGAGCCAGCTGTTGAACCAGCTGTTGCGCCTGAAGCAGAACCCGAACCTGAGCCAGAACCAGTGGTTGAGGAAGAAGCCCCAGCTGAAGAAGCTCCTGCAGAGGAAGAGCCTGTTGTCGAGGAAGAATCCGAACCAGAACCAGAGCCTGAGCCGGTCAAGCCTACTACTCTGCCGCTTCTCGAGCAGATTCTCCAGTACTCGCCTTCAAAGAACAATCCTATAACACAGTATCTCAACGGATGCTCGGAAGAGCAGAAGAACGACATAGTGAAGACCATCGAGCAGGCCAGGAAGAAGTGGATCATCGACGGAAAGGGAAAGATGTTCACCATCCCTGACACAAGCATCTCGATCGCACTCTTCTCCGAGACCCAGGACCCGATGGAGGCAATCCAGAGAGCCGAGAACATCGGAGCAGTCATGTATGCCTCGCAGAAAGATTCATGGAACTCGCTCGAGCTCTCCTATGACACAGCAGGCCAGCTTGCAAAGGCAGACTTCAAGAGAATCTCAAGATCCAGCTTCTCCGACTGGGAGTGGAAGATCGTCGAGAAGATTGGAATGAGACTGATCGAGAGGCGAAGTAAATGAAGTACAAGGCCGTGTTCTTTGATCTCGATGGAACGTTGATGGACACCTCCGATGGAATCTTCGCCGGAGGCAGATATGCAATGGAGACCGTCGGGGTCCCGATACCCGAGAATTCACGCTGGAACCTTTTCATAGGACCACCACTTGGAGACTGCTTCCGCCTCTCCTTTGGAGTCAAGGACGATGTCATTATAGAGGAGCTCTGTAAGGCCTACCATGAGTTCTACATGAGAGAGGGTCGCTACAGGGCAAAGTTCTACCCAGGCATTCTAGATGTTGTCACAGAGCTCAAGAAGCGTGGCTATGTCCTTGGTATAGCATCGATGAAGAACGAGGACCTGGTGCAGGAGATGTGCCAGCACTTCGGCGTTTCCCAGTACTTCGACCAGCAGCTCGGAATAGATCTGGTCGGAACCATGACAAAGGCAGACTTGCTTACAAAGGGCTTCAAGGCTCTTGGTCTCAAGCCATCGGAATGTGTGCTGGTCGGGGATACAGACTTCGATGCAAGAGGTGCCGAAGGTGCCCACTGCGACTGCATCAAGGCCAACTGGGGCTTCGGATACACAAAAAAAGATCCAGGCACCATCAGCAGTCCTGCTGAGATCCTGGATCTCGTCTGAATCAATTCAAAGAATCAAAGAGTTCTCTGGCCATAGGCCTTAAGTCCCTCTGCAAGGCAGTTGCATGCCTTCTCCAGATCCTCTGTGTTAAGCACGTATGCGATTCTCACCTGGTCACGTCCAAGGTCCTTGCTTTCGTAGAAACCCTCGGCCGGAGCAAGCATGACGGTCTCGCCCTTGTAGTTGAAGTCCCTGAGCATGAAGATTGCAAAGTCTTCAGCATCCTCAACCGGAAGCTGGGCAATCAGGTAGAAAGCCCCGTTAGGTCTGGCGCATTTCACGCCAGGGATCTTGGCCAAAGCCTTGACGATGAAGTCCCTTCTCTTCTCGTATTCGCGCTTGACGTTCTCGATGTAGTCAGCCGGTGCGCCGAAAGCTGCAAGCGATGCATACTGCTCGACTGTAGGTGAGCAGAGTCTTGCCTGACTGAGCTTCAGAGTCTCTCTGATGACGTTGCGGTTTCGGCTGATCAGGACACCGACTCTGGCTCCGCACATCGAGAATCTCTTTGAGACGCTGTCGATGCAGATGACCCTGTCGGAGTAGTCCTTGTACTTCAGGACGCTTGTGAAGTTCAGACCATCGTAGCAGAACTCACGGTAGACCTCGTCGACGATCAGGAAGATGTCGTGCTCCTTGCACATCCTCAGGATGGTCTCAAGCTCCTTCGGACTATAGATGTGGCCCGTAGGATTGTTCGGACTGTTGAGCATGATTGCCCTTGTCTTGCTTGTGATCCTCTCCTCGATCATGCTGAGAGGAGGAAGAGCGAAGTTGTCCTCAAGCAGGCTTGTCACTGACACGATGGTAACGTTGGCCATTCTGGCGAACGAGTGCACATTGGTGTAGTAAGGCTCAGGCACGATGACCTCGTCGCCCGGGTCGCACAGTGCCATCAAGGAGAACAGGATGGCCTCCGAGCCACCTGTTGTGATGAGCACATCGTTGACGGAGACATCGACACCGACGCTCTCGTTGTAGTACTTGACCACGGCATTTCTGAGTGCAAGGTCACCATCACTCTCACCATAGGCGATGATGTCGTTCGGGTAGCTGTGGATTGCATCCAGAGCCTCCTTAGGGCTCTTGATGTCCGGCTGTCCGATATTGAGGTGGTAGACCTTG
>DMOO01000169.1 GCA_003456855.1 Sphaerochaeta sp. | reverse complement strand
TGGTCTGCCCGATCACCTCCGGCGATACGGCGTTCCGCTCGGCAAGATTGATCCTCGCCGAGATCACGGGGCTCGATCAAAAGCAGATCCGCAACCGCCTGCTCATCACGCTGCCGCTGCTCGCGGCCGGCGCGTAGCTGACGCAGCTCGATTTCAACGTGCTTTGGCGCTACTTCTCCTGGAGCAATCAGACCTTGGCGATGATCTCCCTATGGGTGGCAGCCTCATACATGATTAGGACGAATAAAAACAAGGTCACCAGCCTGATTGCGGCCATTCCTGCATCCTTCATGTCAGCAGTGAGCATGACCTATATCCTGATGGCCCCGGAGGGTCTGAGACTCAGCTCCTCTGTCAGCTATCCGATCGGAATCGCATTTGCGTGTGCGCTCTTCACCATCTATGTGTTCATGACCAGAAAGGCTTCGGGCAAGAATCCGGATTCTCTCTGAAAAAAATCAGAAGTGAGGAAATAATGTCAAAGGTATTTACTTTAGTGCATTAAAGTGCTAATGTGCTAGCACGATAAAGAAAATACCCTAGGAGAGAATATATGGAGAAGATAGACGAGAAGGTCGCCAAACAGTTCTACTCAGCAGTGCTTGCACTTGAGACGGAGGAGGAGTGCAGATCCTTCTTTGAGGATGTCTGTACCATCAAGGAGTTCCAGGACCTTACACAGCGGCTTCAGGTCGCCTTCCTGCTTGAGGAGGGGAAGAACTACCAGGAGATCTCAAAGGAGACAAGCGTCTCCTCCGCCACAATCTCCCGCGTGAACAGATGCCTTAACTACGGTGACGGTGGTTACAGAACCGTCATAGGGAGGGTCAAGAACAATGGCTGAAGACAGAATGTACCTGAAGGGCGAGGAGAAGGTGCTGATGCAGCTTCGTTCCCTCTATGCCTCCTATGGTTACAGAACATACAAGATGAGCCGCTTTGAGGAGTATGACCTCTATGCCGGCAACAAGGACTTCCTTGTGTCGGGGAACGTGATAACCTTCACGGACACTGACGGGAAGCTTCTGGCCCTGAAGCCTGACGTGACACTCTCCATTGTCAAGAGCATCAGGGAGTCCAAGGGTGCTGTCGCCAGAGTCTGCTATGACGAGAACGTATACCGTGTCTCAGACAGATCAGGAACCTTCAGGGAGATAATGCAGGCAGGTGTCGAGTGCATAGGTGATGTCGGTCCCGTTGAGATTGCTGAGGTCGTTGGTCTGGCCCAGAAGAGCCTGAAGGAGATCTCAGATTCATCCATCCTTACATTATCCCACATGGGTGTTGTGAAAACATTCCTCAGGGGCATGCCAGAAGAGCTTTCCTCCAAGATCATAGAGGCAATTGCCGCTAGGAATGTTCCTGCCATCGATGGTCTCAAGGAGGATTATCCTGAATTTTCAGAGCGGCTTGGAAAACTCTCTGATTTGACAATGTTGATGGGTACCAATGAAGAAATCTATGGCCTGTTAAGAAAACTTAGCGTAGAAAATAACATTATAGATGAATTAAAAGCCATTGTTTCAATGCTTGACCAGAAATCGGTGAGAATTGACTTCTCCGTCCTTGGTGGAATGAAATACTACAACGGCATCACCTTCAGAGGCTATGTCGAGGGTGTTCCGGTGCCGGTTGTATCAGGTGGCCAGTATGACAAGCTCATGGCCAGGATGGGCAGAAAATCCAAGGCCATCGGCTTTGCCGTCTACATGGATCCGCTTGAGAGGATCCTTGAGACAACACCTGAATATGATGTGGATGTCGTCCTTGTCTACCGTGATTCGGACAGGCTTGAGGACGTTGTGGAGAAGGCTGATTCGATCAGGGCAACCGGAAGGTCCGTTGTCACATTGAAGGATATCCCGTTCTCTCTCAGATACAGAGAGGTCATCACAGTGGAAGGAGGTGCCATCAATGCTTAACGTTGCACTTCCAAAGGGAAGACTTGGAGAGAAGGTATATGGAATGTTCGAGAAGTCAGGCTTTGAATGCCCTGAGGTTCTGGGCGATTCCAGGAAACTCATATTCGAGAACCAGGCTGCACAGGTAAGATACTTCTGGGTCAAGCCCAGCGATGTTGCGGTCTATGTGGAGCGGGGTGCGGCAGACATAGGGGTCGCAGGAAAGGACATCATTGACGAGTACCTTCCGGACGTCTACGAGCTTCTGGATCTGAAGGTCGGAAAGTGCCGCATGTGCGTTGCAGCCAAGAAGGGCTTCAGGAACAATCCTGATGTCACTCTTCGCGTTGCCACCAAGTTCTCCAACATAGCCAAGAGGTACTACTCCTCAATGGGCAGGGAGATCGACATCATCCATCTGAACGGCTCGATAGAGCTTGCTCCGGTGCTTGGGATGTCTGATGTCATCGTCGATATCGTCGAGACCGGTACGACGCTGAAGGAGAACGGACTTGAGGTCATAGAGACCATAATGCCGATCTCCGCAAGGTTGATTGCAAACAAGTCGTCCTTCGAATTCAAGAAGAACGAGACTTTGAAGGTCATAGAGGGTCTGAAAAGACAGGTGGAGGATAAGAAATGATCAGAATTATGGAGTATGGAGTACTGCCTGACAGTGAGATATTCTCAAGGTCAACGTCCTCAAGGGATGTCTCCGGCGTAGTCTCCGCTATCCTGAAGGATGTGGAGACGAAGGGGGATGCAGCCCTAAGGGAGTACACTAAGAAGCTTGACGGTGCGGACATTGATTCAATCGAGGTCTCCAAGAAGGAGATCGAGGACGCCGCAGATTCAATGGACCCTGAGTTCATGAAGGTCCTGTACAAGGCCGCAGCCAACATACGTTCCTACCACTTCCACCAGAAACGTGAAAGCTTTGTGATCTCAGAGAAGGACGGGGTTGTCCTTGGCCAGAAGATCGTCCCTGTATCGGTTGCAGGCATCTATGTCCCAGGTGGTACCGCAGCCCTTTCATCCACAGTCCTGATGGATGCCATTCCAGCCAAGATTGCTGGAGTCGGTCAGGTCGTGATGACCACCCCTCCAGGAAAGGACGGGAAGGTCAATCCTGCAGTTCTGGCCGCAGCCTATGTAGCCGGCGTGGACAGAGTCTTCAAGGTCGGTGGTGCACAGGCCATTGCAGCCCTTGCCTACGGAACGGAGAGTGTGCCCAAGGCAGACAAGATAGTCGGCCCTGGAAACATCTATGTCGCAGAGGCCAAGAAGCAGGTCTCCGGGATTGTTGGAATAGATATGATCGCAGGTCCGAGCGAGATACTCGTGATCGCTGACGAGACCGCAAATCCGAAATTTGCAGCAGCTGATCTCATGTCTCAGGCTGAGCACGATGTACTTGCAT
>DMOO01000183.1 GCA_003456855.1 Sphaerochaeta sp. | reverse complement strand
AGTCGAAGCCGAACTCGTTGTTGGTTCCGTAGGTGACGTCGCAGCTGTAGGCCTGCTTTCTGCGCTCGTTGTCCATGGTGGAGACGATGTCGCCGACCGTAAGACCCAGGAAGGAGTAGATCGGCCCCATCCAATCGGCGTCTCTCTGTGCCAGGTAATCGTTGACTGTGATGATGTGTACGCCCTTGCCCTCAAGTGCATTAAGATAGCCTGCAGGGACACTGGTGAGCGTTTTTCCTTCACCTGTCTTCAATTCCAGGATCTTGCCTTCGTGGAGGACGATGGCTCCCATTATCTGTACATCATAGTGGCGCTCACCCAGGACCCTGAAGGATGCCTCACGCACAAGGGCGTAGGCTTCAGGGAGAAGCTGGTCCAAGGTCTCTCCGGCCTTGAGGCGCTCTTTGAACTTCTGTGTCTGGAGAGGGAAGTCCTCGTCCTTCAGGCTCTTGGCCCATGGCTCGTAGGAGTTCACCTTCTCGACTATCGGCCTGAGATGCTTCAGGTCCTTGTCTTTCTTGCTTCCGAATATGGCGGTTAATATGCTCATGGAATCAATTATATTAAATATTTTGCAAACCGAATAGATTCCTTTGAAACCTTGGTCTACATTAATTGTTATCTTATTGCACTTCTGAATTGGCTTTTGTCTTGGAAATGTGTATAATTGACACAGTGTGGAATTTCTACACAGTTCCGCACGAGAGAGGGTTCATGCAGTATCTGACGACACTGGATTACATTCTTTTCGGTTTGTTCATGATCGGGGGCATCTGGGGAGCCATAAAGGGCTTCATGGAGGAGGTCTCCTCAAAGTTTGGATATATTGTCGGTTTCATTGTCGCCCTGATGTTCACCCATCTTCTGGTCCCTGTCTTCGAGGACAAGCTCGGACTTCCTCTGTGGGTATCTGCTTGGGTGTCCTATTTCCTGCTCTTCATGGCTGGATATCTGATCATGAAGGCTCTTGGAGGCATTCTTTCCAATATAACGGAAACCGCCCATCTTACAGTCGTCGACCATCTCCTCGGCTTCTTGCTCGGCCTTATCGAGGCCTTTGTCATGCTTGCGGCCATTGAGTACATGATGGGTTTCCAGAACCTGTTCAACCTTCAGCACCTGTTCGAGGAGAGCCTCTTCTCAAGCAGACTGATCATGCCGTTCGCAGAGGCCTGCGCCTCTACAATCAAGGGCATGATATGATGGAGGTCCTTGGTGGTCTGGACAAGACCCAGCCTGAGGTCTGCGCACAACTTCAAGGTCTGACGGCCTCTGGTGGGGCCTCTTTCCCGAATGCACTTCTTTTCTCAGGGGAGCCCTGCACAGGGCGTATGTTCGCTGCACGCCAGATCTGCGCGGCCTTGGACATTCCCTCTGAGAATGTTGTCATAGTCTCCGACAGAAACCATTCCTACAGGATAAACACAGCCCTTGAGCTCTTCAGGAAGCACAAGAACAACAGCTCCAGAAGCTTCCTGAAGGAGAGCATCTCCATTCTGCTCCAGCAGTACCATGGGGCCTTGTTCGACGGTCAGAGCACAACGGCAGGAAAGAAGAAGTTCTCCGATGCCGCTGAGGTCACAGAGCTGCTCATTGACCTGGATTCGGCCGATGAGAAGAACGCCGACAAGATAGCCGACAAGCTTGAGAAGTCGCTCTCTCCATTTCTCTCCTCCAACAGGACTTCTGCGATCTCAATCGGGCAGGTGAGGGCGATCCGCGACTGGTGCGCAACCTCGTCCATGGACGGTGTGCAGAAGTTCGTCATCATCGAGGGTCTGGAGAACGCCACGGATGGTGCCATCAACGCTCTTCTGAAGACTCTGGAGGAGCCGCCTGCTGGAAGCCACTTCATCCTGATCTCTGCCAATGCGGGAAAGATCCCCGCAACCATCCTGAGCAGGGTGCGCAAGTTCCGCTTCAAGGACTTTGGAGTGGAGGAGAAACGCTATGTGCTGGGTACGCTCTTCGTGGACCCGAACAAATACAACAGCCTTGAGGAGTTCTTCCTGGAGGGAAGCGGAATCGATGACAGACTGCTTCTTGATTCAGCGAAGGCCCTTGTGGCCAAGAAGCCCGTGGACATGCCGGCCCTTGTCTCGGAGCTTGAGAAGAACCAGGGCTGGGACCGCTTCTTCGAGCACGTGATCAATGAGATCGGCAGTGCCTTCATGGAGGGGCGGATTGAACAGAGAAGGGCAGAATACATACTTGATTCGGTCAATGATGCGGTATTGAAGGGACGAACATTTAACCAAACCAAGCGCCTTACATTCGACTATGTCGTCTACAGGGTACAGGAGGTTGTCAAATGAGCCAGTTTGTCAAAAAGGCTTCAAGCAAGATCGAAAAACTCTCAACTGAGGAGATCGTACGAATCATCGAGACTCAGAACTATGAGCTCAAGGTCAGGAATGCGGTCCTGGACAACTCGTTCCAGGGACACCTGCTTGTAGATTCAAATGGCACGATAATCTACATGAACGAGAACCTCGGAGGCCTTGTTCCTGTGGCTGCACGCAAGAAGTATTCCGGAGTCAATGTATCAAGGGCCATCTCGAATGCCGAGATCCTTGAGTACATAAACGGCTTCATTGCCTCTGATAAGGAGACCGCCACCGAGTTCTTCGATGTGGATGTGGGCATGGATGAGCCGAAG
>DMOO01000062.1 GCA_003456855.1 Sphaerochaeta sp. | reverse complement strand
TCATCACCCTCAGCGGCCGTGTCCGCTTCGAGGAGGACAACTTCATCGAGAAGCCAAGCCAGACGGTCTACTACGTGGATACTATACAGGAGCTTCTTCCTTACCTGCATCAGGTGATGAAGCTCTCTCCTCTCAGGGAGAAAGGCAAGATTGGATTCATCGAGCTGCTGGCATCCGGAGGAAACTCCACAAGGTCGAACTCCAAGCTGGGAATCTTCATGCATGTGAACAGAAGCTTCTCCGAGGCGGTGAACAACAGCGCCTACACACTTCTCAGCATCATGGACCTTGTGGACCTGCCTGAATTGAGACGAACTTACAATAGAATTCTTAAATTGCTCGATTGAAGAACCTAATTTCTCGTATTACAATATATCCATGCGGGAATTTCTTAATTGTCTTGGAACAAAGGTTCTTTTGGCCGATGACTTCACCGACCTCTCTTATCATGTCGGTACATACGGCAGCAACACCCTATGGGTCTGCGACAGCAACACCGCCAAGATGGTCCGCCCGCTCCCCACTCCCAACGTGATTCTGGAGGCAGGCGAATCCTCAAAGAGCTTCACCTGTCTGGAGAGGATCCTCAGCACCGCAATAGATTCCAACCTTGGCCGTGACTGCACCTTCATCGCCCTCGGCGGCGGAATGATCTGCGACATCACAGCCTTTGCTGCATCCATCTACATGCGCGGCTGCAAGGTCATCCTCATACCAACGACCTTCATGGCCATGGCAGACGCCTCCCTTGGAGGCAAGACCTCAATCAATTTCAGATTCGCAAAGGACATAGTCGGAACGTTCTTCCCTGCAAACGAGGTCCTGATCTGCACTGACAGCCTGAGGTCCCTTTCCAACAAGGACTTCATGAACGGCTTTGCAACCGTCCTGAAGCACAGCCTTCTGACAAAGGACGACAGCCTCTTCAACATCCTGGCAGCCCAGAAGCAGAAGATCATGGACCGTGACCAGGAGACCTTGAAGGCTGTAATCACAATCTCACTTCAGGTCAAGAAGAGCTATGTGGACAATGACCCGTATGAGAGACTGGGAATCAGATCCGCTCTGACGGTCGGCAGCACCTTCGCCCATGCCCTTGAGAGCATGTCACGCCTTCAGTGGTCATCTGGACAGGCTGAGGCCTGGGGAATCTGCAAATCCGTCGAGGCAAGCAAGGAGCTTGGTCTCTGCACACCAGAGTTCTGCGCTGGTGTCATCAAGCTGTTCGCCTACTACGGCTACGACACAAACTACAAGATCCAGCGCGGTGACTGGATGGACTACAAGAACCAGCTTGGCAAGGACAAGAAGGCCGTAAACGGCGTTGTGAACTTCGTCCTTCTGAAGGACCAGGGCGAGTATGAGATAAGGCCTCTGGACGATGAGATCGTCAAGAAGCTTGTCATGTATCCCTCAGTCTGATTATAATCCCCGTATGCACTATTTCGACTGGACGGCTACCACTCCCATGAGTAGGCATGCCATAGACGTATATTCAGAGACCGCCTGCAAATACATAGGCAATCCATCCTCAACTCACCCTCTTGGACAAGAGGCCAAGGCCCGCCTTGATCAAGAGCGCGCCCACATTGCAGGCCTCCTTGGGGCCAAGGCCAAGGATGTATACTTCACCAGCGGCGGAACAGAAAGCGACTCGATCGTCCTCTCCTCCCTGCTCCAGTCACCATCTCCAGGCGAGATAATCACAACAGGCATCGAGCATTCAGCGGTTCTGGAGTTCAGGAAGACCCTCGAGAACGCTGGCTGGAAGTTCACGGCAATCAGATGCCCAGGTGGATACCTCAACCTCGAGGACCTTCGTGCAGCTTTGAACGACAAGGTCAGAATGGTCTGTCTTATGAAGGTCAACAACGTGACAGGCACAGTCCTGGACACCGTTGGCGCAGTCAAGATAGTCAGAGAGTATTCAAGACAGATCGGCCGTCCGATCCACATCCACTGCGATGCCGTCCAGGCACTTGGAAAGATTCCATTCAACCCAGAGCAGGAGGACCTGGACAGCGCAGCCTTCAGCGCCCACAAGTTCTGCGGTCCAAGGGGCGTCGGAATCCTCTGGTGCAGAAGCAAGGCTATAAGCTCCCTCTCACGTGGCGGCGGACAGGAGAAAGGCCTCCGTGCAGGAACGGAGAACCTTGCTGGAATCTGTGCGATGGGTGCAGCCTTGGAGGATATAACATCTTCAATTGAAATCAATTACAATAAAGTATATTCATATAGGGAAAGCCTTGTCTCAGCAGCGAGAGAGTGTGGATTCAAGATCATCTCACCAGTTGAGTGTGGAACTTTTGAAAACCCGAAGGCCTCCCCTTACATCCTCAACATCTCCGTAAGACCCGTACCGTCGGAGGTGTTTCTCAGAGTCATGTCAGACAAGGGCTTCTGCCTCTCCGCAGGCAGCGCCTGCTCCTCGAATTCCAGGGGAAAGGCGGAGTGCGTCCTTGCAGCCATGAATACAGATCCAATGGACAGGATGTCCAGCATAAGGATCTCAATCGGTGCGGACAACACAGATGACCAGGTCCAGGGGCTCTGCAACGCCCTCAGACAGGCCAGACAGGAGTTAGGACTATGGAAATGAAAGAGAAGAAGAACCCTAAGGAGCTGGATCTCCAGAACAGCAACCTCTTCCTGATAAGACTCGGCGAGATAAGCCTCAAAGGCCTTAACAGGGGATTCTTCGAGAAGAAGCTCAAGAACAACATCAAGATAAAGATCCATCCGTACAGAAGCGTTCTCACACGCGAAAAAGGCCGCTTCTATCTCTACGTCGCAAAGGACTGCCCTGATGAGCATGTCTTCAAGGTCCTCAGGACAACCTTCGGGGTTGTAGGCTTCTCAAAGGCCATCGTCTGCACCAAGGACTGGAACGACATCGTAGAGAACGCCAAGAAACTCATCGAGAACGAGCCCTTCGCTGACGGAACAGGGACATTCAAGGTTGAATCCCGCCGTGCAGACAAGAGCTATTTCATGAACAGCTATCAAATTGAGTGCGAACTCGGTGGCGTTGTCCTGGACCGCTACCCTGATATGAAGGTCAAGGTCAAGAACCCGGAGAAGGAGCTGAGAATCGAGATCCGCGAGAAGGTCTACATGTACACCTCTCCAGTCTCAGGTCCTGGCGGACTTCCTGTCGGAACAGCCGGAAAGGGCCTTCTTCTGCTTTCAGGTGGAATCGATTCACCGGTGGCAGGCTGGAGAATGGCAAAGCGCGGTCTCAAGCAGGACTGCCTCTACTTCCATGCCTATCCATACACATCGGAGCAGGCGCTTCAGAAGGTCAAGGACCTTGCCAGGATCATCGCCCCTTACAACCAGGGCACAAATCTTGTCGTCATCAATTTCACCGAATGCGAGCTCTGGATAAAGGAGCACTCCAAGGAAGAGGAGCACACACTGATGATGCGCGCCTGCATGATGAAGGCTGCAAACGCGATTGCCAAGCAACGTGAGTGCAAGGTTCTGGTCACGGGTGAAGCCCTTGGACAGGTGGCCTCCCAGACCCTTGAGAGCATGTGCTTCACCAACAGCATGTCAGAGATCCCTGTTCTCCGCCCTCTGGTTGCAATGGACAAGGAGGAGATCATCTCCACCGCCCGTGAAATCGGAACCTACGAGACCAGCATCCTTCCTTTCGATGACTGCTGCGTTATCTTCAGCCCGAAGCATCCTCTTGTAAGACCAGAAGTTGCATCCGAGAAGAAGTCCTATGTCGAAATGGGAATCGACGACCTCCTTGCCAAGGCAGTAGCCGAAGCAGAGGTCTTCGAGGTACCTTACACCGTATAAAAATGTCAGATAGGAAATTTGAGCATCGTCCCCGCAACTACGGCAAGGACAGAACCTTCCGTGCATTCATAGCCATCGACGTCTCTCCTGAGGCGAAGGCAGAGCTTTCACGCCTTGCAGGACTTCTGAAGGCATCTTGCCATGGTTCATTCCCGTCACAGGACATGTACCACATGACTGTCGCCTTCCTTGGTGACATCAGCCCTCTGCAGGCCGATGCCATGATGCGCGTCCTTGAGGATGTAGCTGAGAAATACAAGCCTTTCGATCTCAAGCTCTGTCGACTTGGCTACTTTGCCATGCCTAACGCAGCAACGGTCTTCTGCTCCACGGAGAGGGACAACACCCTTCTCTCTCTTGCACAGGATGTCTACCGCTCAGCCTGGGATGTAAGGATCCCGTTCGATGACAAACCCTTCAGGGCCCACATCACCCTTGGACGCCGTGTCGACCTCTCCTCGATTCGCCTGAACAGCATCGAGGTCAATCACATCCCGTTCACCGTGAAGGGCTTGACTCTATACAAGAGCACACTCCGCCCATCCGGCCCGATCTACGAGGCCCTGGAGACCGTGGAGTTCTAAAAACCACACAAAAAAACTTTTTTCGTGCAACAAATTACTCACTATTTCCATTACCATGTTAAGTGGCATGTTACTGAGCATTTTGGAAAAGGAGTTCGCATATGCTTAGAAAACAGTTGCTTGCCAGAAAACTCAAACTAGAGAGTATCATCCGCAGTTGCAGCGAATGGATAAAGAAAGCTCCGAAGGGATATATTGTGATATCAAAATCCCATAGCTGCTATCGCTTCTACTATAAAACAACAAAGAATTCTAGCTTGGGAATCAAATTAGACAAGGAAAAAGATAAAGCATTAATCAAGACATTATGCCTTAAAGATTACTATTCTCGGGTTCTTTTCGTTGCAAAAGAGGAACTGAAAAAGATTAAGAAAGTTCTAGATTTCGAAAAAAAAGAACTAATTGCCTCTATATATGAAGATTTGCATCCAATCAGAAAGAGTTATATAACTCCTTTAGATATAAAGCTTGAAGATAAAATCATTGCTTTTGTTGAAGATAAAGGAATCGATGTAAAGCCTGAAGAAGGTAAATACGTGATCCGCACCAAGAGAGGCGAATATGTAAGGTCTATGGCTGAATATAACATAGCAAATTCCCTGCTTGCGGCTGGAATACCTTACAAATATGAATTTCCATATAGAGCTGTAGACGGACATTATCTTCATCCAGATTTCACAGTGATAAACAAGAACACTGGAGAGATATTCCTTTGGGAGCATTTCGGTATGATGGACAAACCTGATTACGTGAAGAACAGCTTCCTGTACAAGATAAACCTCTATGCAGATGACGACATTTATATCGGTAAAGGATTGATTGCCAC
>DMOO01000041.1 GCA_003456855.1 Sphaerochaeta sp. | reverse complement strand
AAGTAGTTGAAAAGAGAGCTCTTTCCTGCATTTGAAGGACCTGCAAGGACTATCCTTGCACCCTGGGAATAGAGACGACCTGCATTGTAGGAGTCATGGATCGTTCCAAGGGCTTCAATGGCACTGTCCAGCTTGTCCATGGGGAAGGTCAGGTCCTCTCCAATCTCGTCCTCGCTGTAGTCCAGCTGGACCTCAACTATGCTCATCATCTCGGACACTGTGTCCTTGATCTGGCTGATTCTCTTGTAAAGTGCACCGTTCAGTCTGTTCAGGGCCATCAGCTGACCCTTTCTGCCCTGGGCGTTCACCAGCTCGTTCACAGCCTCTGATCTGGTCAGGTCCATCTTGCCGTGCAGGAAGGCCCTTAGTGTGAACTCTCCTGGAAGCGCCTGTCTGAAGCCAAGGTCAGCCATCAGCTGAAGAACCGCGGTGACAACGGTGAGGCCTCCATGGCAGGAGATCTCGAAGGCCTCCTCTCCGGTGTAGCCGTGACCGTCGCGGTAGATCGTGACCACCACATCGTCAACATCGCTGTTGTCCTTTGGGTTGAAGAGTCTGCAGTAGACGACCGTATTGGTCTCTGCTGTGTTTATCCTTTCCTTCTGCCTGCCCTTGACGGCCTTGCTGAGAGCCTCTATGCAGCCCTGCCCGCTTACGCGGACCACGGCTATGGCGCTCTTTGCCCAGGCTGTGGCCAGTGCGAATATAGCATCTTCGGTGTTGTAATGGTCCATGGCTTGGATTATATACAAATATGGTGAGGTTGCCTACTTAATCACAAACGGTTATCATCGTGGACATGGACAGAAACGCAGCGATATACAGAAGCAGACTTTATTCGAACATCAGGGAGTTCTTCCTCTCAAGGGGTTACCTTGAGGTCGAGACCCCGACCCTCTCACCGGATCTGATCCCGGAGGCCACCATAGACAACTTCGGGACCATGTTCATGAACGAGTTCCAGGGAAGCCGTGAGATGTACATGATCCCCTCACCTGAGATATTCATGAAGAAGCTCCTGGCAGACGGCAGCGGGTCCCTCTTCGAGATCTCCAAGTGCTTCAGGAACTGTGAGCAGCTCGGACAGGTCCACAACCCGGAGTTCTCCATGCTGGAGTACTACACGGTGGACTTCGACGAGAAGGACTCGATAAAGCTCACGCAGGAGTTTCTCAGAGCCACTGCGCTGGATGGTTGCCCTGACAGCGTACTTGCCCAATTCGAGGTTCTGACTGTCCGTGATGCAATCAAAAAGTATGCAAACGGTCTGGACCTGGACCTTCTTCAGAATCCAAAGGACCTCAGGAAGGCCGCAGAGGATCTGGGTCTTCCTATTCCGGGACCGGAGCCTTGGGACGACACCTTCAACAGGATCTTCATCAACTTCGTGGAGACATCCCTTCCGACGGACCACCCCGTCTGCCTGGTCGACTACCCGAAGCAGATCGAGTGCCTTGCAGAGGCCAAGGGCAACTACAGACGCCGTTGGGAACTCTACATCAACGGCATAGAGGTAGCCAACTGCTACCTGGAGGAAAGGGATCCGGAGGTCGCTAGGGACTACTACAGGCGCGAGTACCAGAAGCTCCTTTCCCTCAGGGGCTCCAACGGCAAGGTCATCCCGGACACCGACGAGGGCTTCTGCGACATCTTCGACAGGCTTCCGAAGTGCTCCGGAGTCGCCATCGGACTGGACAGGCTTCTGATGGTGGAGACCGGTGCAAAGGACATCGACGACGTGCTTCTATTCCCATTTTCACGCATGATCTAGGGCCTATCTTGCATAAGGCCTTTATAAATGGTAAGATAGCACCCGCTTATATTTTTATTTGTTTATAATATTGATACTGTAGACATAAGAGGTAATTCAAAATGATTAAAGCTGGACAGATCGACAAAGGTACAGCACTGCTTATCAAAGGTCAGCCATTCATCTGCGTTGAACGCGAGTTCGTCAACCCAGGCAAGGGTTCTGCATTCGTCAGACTCAAGCTCAAGAGCCCATCAACAGGCCAGGTCCTTCAGGAGACCATCAAGAGCCAGGACAGCGTAGAGGACATCAACGTCGAGATGATGGACTACCAGTACATGTACAACGACGGCGAGAACTTCCACATGATGAACGTCGATTCATACGACCAGATCGAGGTCCCGATGGCCAACTTCGACGGCTACGAGCTTCTCATGAAGGACGGCGAGACCTACAGATGCACAGTCTACAACGATGAGATCCTTGACATCCAGATTCCTTCAAAGGTTGTCTATCTTGTCGCTGAGGCAGAAGAGGCCATCAAGGGCGATACAGTCCAGGGTGCAACAAAGTACGTCACCACAGAGACCGGCCTCAAGGTCAGAGTCCCTATCTTCATCAAGCAGGGTGAGAAGATCCGCGTCAACACAGAGACAAAGGAATATCTTGAAAGAGTCAACAGCTGAGTTCCAGCTTAGACCACAGAAGGCTGTTGCTTAGGCAACGGCCTTATTTTTTAGGAAGACATGCCAGTAACCACATTGGACCAGCTGAAGAAGCACCTGAACCTCACAGAGGAGGAGCTCTCCTGGAGGGAGAGCCCCATCAGTGTGCCTCTCTGCATAACAGACCACTACCTGGCATTGATCGACCCTAACGACCCGAATGACCCGCTCAGGCGTCAGGTCGTCCCCACCTGCAACGAGAACCTTGTGACGGAGGTCGAGTCCAACGACCCTCTCCAGGAAGTCTCCCACAGCCATGGTGAAAGGCTTGTCCACAGGTATCTCAACCGTGTGGCCTTCCTTGCCACGGACCTCTGTCCCATGTACTGCAGGCACTGCTTCAGGCGTCGCTTCACAGGCAACATGATGGGCCCGGCCTCAGAGGATGACATCCAGAAGGCTGCAGCCTATCTCAGAGAGAATCCCCAGGTCAAGGAGATGCTGGTGACAGGAGGAGATCCTCTTACACTCTCCGACTCCCAGCTCGACCACATGATCAGCGTCTTCAGAGCGGCAAGTCCAAGGCTGATAATCAGGATCTGCACACGCTATCCGGTCTCACAGCCGTCAAGGATCACAAAGACCCTTGTCGACATGCTCAAGAGCCACAACACGGCACCCTTCTACCTGATGACGCAGTTCAACCATCCAAGGGAGCTTACGGAGGAGAGCATCAAGGCAGTGTCCCTGTTCATAGACGCAGGCATCCCTGCAATGAACCAAAGCGTTCTGCTTCGCGGTGTGAACGATGATGTGGACACCCTTGAGAAGCTCTGCAACGACCTTCTCTTCAACAGAATCAAGCCCTACTACCTGTTCCAGGGTGACATGGTAAGCGGAACCTCCTACTTCAGGGTTCCTCTCAGAAGGGGCATGGAGATCGAGAGGGAGCTTAGAGTCAGACTCTCAGGCCTTGGAATGCCCAACTACGTAGCCGACCTTCCTGACGGCGGCGGCAAGGTCCCTCTCTGCGGAAGCTACATACTCCAGTCTCCGGAAAAAGAAAAAGGGTCCTGGAAATTCAGGACCCCTGAAGGCGGAACCAGGATTCTCACTGATCCGCAGAATTAATCTTTATATTAGTTGTTGTTCTGAAGCTGCTGGAGCAGTCCGTTGATCTCTGTCTCTCTGGTCTGCTTTCTGATCTCATTGTACTCTTCCTCAGACATCTCAGTTGCTGCAGCCGGTTCGTACTCTGCAAGAGCAGCGGCGATTCTCTGGTCGATGACATCGATGATCTGGTCAGCGTACTTCTCATAAAGGGCCTTCTCCAGCTCTGTGGCATACTTATCAAGCCTTGACTCAATCTCTGCAACTGCGGCCTTGACTGCCTCAGCCTTTGCAGCCTCTACATCCACGACTGGGATGGAATCAATTGCAGCTGCAATCTTGCTGTCAACGTCAGCAAGGGCATTCTTGACTGCCTCATCAATCATCGCACTTATTGCTGCATCATACTTCTCGATGGCATTCTGGATAGCCTTGTCAAGGTTGTCATTGGAAATGGCAACAGCCTGTTCGACTGCCTTTCTACCAGCCTCATCAGCCTTCTGCTGTGCGATCTTCTCGACATCAGCAAGCAAATCAGCTCTATCGGCCTCAGACTTCTCTGAGTTTGGAACCTGGACAGTAACATCGATATCACGGAAAAGTGAATCATAAGCAAATGAGTCAGGCTTGGTAACGAAAATGACAGCGCCACAATAAATAGCCAGGACAATGAGTATTGTCAACAAGATAAGTTTGTTCTTCTTCACGATCTAACCCCTAAAGCCAAATAATTATAATTTCGCTTTTAATATACCTAGTTTATCACATATATCAGAGACTTGTCGATTAACTTCTTCGAAATTTGCATTATTATTTAGTATCACGTGCACAGGAACAAGGTAATCCACGTCCCTGAAGTCCACATCGGACTGAGAATCCTCACGAAGTCTGAACTGCCCCTCCGTTATCCCGTCACGCTCAATCGCCCTGTCTCTACGCACCTCATAGGGGGCGTCCACGTAGATTATGCTGTCGCAGAGAAGGTGGAAACCACCCCTGTACAGAAGGGCTCCGTTCAGGACAAGGACACTGTCAGGATTCTCGTTCCTCCACCTTATGACCTTGGCCTTGAGCCAGGGGTAGAGTATGCCCTCAAGCTCGGCTCTCTTCTCAGGGTTGGAGAACACAACCTTGCCTATCGCCTTTCTGGAAACGATGGCCTGTCCGTCCACAATGGACACCACTTCGGGACCGAAGGCCTTCACTACAGCATCCAGATTCTCATAGAGACCATCATGGCACATCTTGTCTGCGTCCCAGACAAGCAGGCCCTTCTGCTGGAGTATCAGACCGACGAAGTTCTTTCCGCTGCAGCTCTTTCCAACCAGTCCGACTATCATCAGTGCATCTCTCCCCAGCTCGAACCGAATTCGATTCCGACCTTGAGCGGCACGCTGAGCTTGGCCGCGTTCTCCATGCACTTCCGGACCAGGGTCTCCATGCTCTGGCACTCCTCCTCAGGGACCTCGAAGATAACCTCGTCATGCACCTGCAGAAGCATCTTGGACCTCATGCCAGCGTCTATGATGGCCTTGTCCAGTGAGATCATTGCATTTTTCATTATCTCAGCTGCGGTTCCCTGTATTATCGTGTTGACCGCAGCCCTCTCGGCTGCTGCAAGCTCGGTCTTGTTGGAGCTCCGCATCTCCGGTATGTAGCGGATGTGTCCCTGGGCAGTCTTCACAAAGCCGTCCTTCTTGGCCTGCTCCTTAGCCTGCTCGATGAAGTCCCTAACTCCCTTGTACTGCTCGAAGTAGCTGTCAATGAACTTCTGGGCATCCTTCCTTGGTATCTTCAGATCCCTTGCCAGCCTGAAGGCGGACATCCCGTACATGATTCCAAAGTTGATTGTCTTGGCGGCGCGTCTCTGATCTGGTGTGACCATCTCTGGGAACTCGTTGAAGATGAGGGCCGCAGTCTCCTTGTGGACGTCCTCTCCATGGAGGAAGGCATTTCTCAGATTGATATCCCCTGAGATGTGTGACAGTACAACAAGTTCGATCTGCGAATAGTCTGCGGACATCAATCTGCAGCCTGCCTTAGGGACAAAGGCATCTCTAATCCTTCTTCCCTCCTCGGTTCTGATAGGGATGTTCTGCAGGTTCGGGTCGCTCGATGACAGCCGGCCGGTGGCGGTGATGGTCTGGTTGAACGAGGTG
>DMOO01000140.1 GCA_003456855.1 Sphaerochaeta sp. | reverse complement strand
GTGTCGTAGACTCCCTGGTCTGTTGAGTAGATCTTGACTCCGCCGTCCTCCATTGGGACCGAGACTGCGCACTCCGTCTCAAGGAAGGCGTGCTCCGTCCATGGGGTGAAGAACTTCTCGGTGATGACGAAGTCAGAGTTCTTCAGAGCTCCATCGATGTCTCCACGGCTTACGTGGGTGTGGCCCAGAAGGTTGCCTTTCTCGTGTACAAGTGGTGCGTCAGGTTTCATCGCCTCGTATGGGCTTCTAACACATTCAAGTTCCTCATACTGGACCTTGACCAGTTTTTTCGCCTTCTTTGCAGCCATATAGGACTCTGCCACAACAAGGCAGATGACATCTCCGACGTAGCGGGTGATCTGTCCGACGGCTATCATTGCGTCCCAGTCCTGGATGATGTGTCCGACCTTGACGCTACCTGGTATGTCCTCTGCCGTGAAGATGTCCACCACACCAGGGACCAGCATTGCATTCTCGATGTCAATTCCAAGGACCTTTGCCCTTGGATACTTGCTTCTGACGGCAACCACGTAGAGCATGCCGTCAAGGTAGATGTCATCAGGGTAGATTCCTTTGCCTGTCACCTTGTCCCTGACATCGACCCTCGGGACCCTGGTTCCGACCTTCCAGGACCTGTCGTCCTGAAGATCGGAATCCCCATTTCGTTTCCTTGCCACTATCTGGATGGCCTTCACGATCTTGGCATAGCCTGTGCAGCGGCAGATGTTGTTTCTGATTGCGTGACGGATCTCCCTATCCGTCGGATCTGGATTCTGGTCCAGCAGGGCCTTTGCGCACATCACCATCCCAGGAGTGCAGAAGCCGCACTGGACAGCACCGGCCTCTCCGAAGGATGAGACGAACATCTCCATCTCCTCCTTTGGAAGGCCCTCCACGGTAAGTATGCTGGAACCTGCGACCTCAGAGGTGAGGACAGAGCATGACCTGACGAGCTTCCCGTCAATGATGACAGAGCAGGCACCGCAGGCGCCCTCCGAGCAGCCATCCTTGACTGAGGTGAGATGAAGCTCGTCCCTTAGGAATCTCAGGAGTTTGACATCCTTGTCTACACTGACAGGCTTCCCGTTTACCGTGAATCTTGTGGTCACACTCGCATCTCCCTGTTGAACGGCTTGCCAAGGGCTGCAGGTCCGAGTCTGTTGGACTTGCGGTTGAAGGCAAGGACTATGATGACCAGTATGTATGGAAGCATTGTGAGGAACTCATAGCACTGGAACTGAGGCACGAAGATCTGAATCTGTGTCTGCAGAGTCTGTGCAAAGGTGAAGAGCATGGCTCCGAGGAATATCTTGATAGGATGCCACTGTCCGAAGTAGACCAGGGCAACTGCTATGAATCCGCGTCCGTTGATGATGTCGGCATTGAACATCTTAGCCTGGCAGAGGGTGAGGAAGGCTCCTGCGAAGCCCGCCATGGCACCACCGAGTGCAAGGCTCTGGTAGCGGACCAGGTTGACGTTGATTCCCAGTGAGTCGGCTGCCCTTGGATGGGTTCCGACGGCTCTGACCTTGAGGCCCCATGGTGTCTTGAACATGACATACCAGCAGACCGGAATCAGAAGGTATGCAAAGTAGACAACCGGGTTGTGGGTGAAGAGAATCTTTCCGAGGACCGGGATCTTCGACAGGACAGGGATGTCGAAGGCTGAGATTCCTGTGATGGACTGTGTTCCGCCGATGAATGAACGGAAGAAGGTTCCTGCAAGGCCCACGCCGAACATCTGCATTCCGATACCTGCGATTCCCTGAGGGGCGCGGAAGGTGATGACGATGACACCGAAGAGAAGACCTAGCAGGGCACCTGCGACGGTTGCCACAACAAGGCCCAGTATGTTCACGTAGCCTGGGGCTGTTCCGGGACCGACCATACTGAACGGGATAAGCATTCCAAGGAAGGCTCCGACGCTCATTATACCTTCGCAGCCCAGGTTGAAGATTCCGGCCTTCTGGTTGAACATCTCACCCATGGAGGCGATCATGAGAGTCACTGCAAAGCGAACTGTAAGTGTAAGGGTATTCACTATGAAATCCATGTCATGCCTCCTTCTTCTTGTTGAAGAAACGCTTTCTGAAGCGCTCTATCGAATACGGGTTGGATATGACCATCTGCACCGCGACGATGATCAGGATGATCAGGCCCTGAAGCGCCTTGACCAGGTTTGGTGGGACGCTTGTCAGGATCTGCAGGTTGACCTGGCTGTAAAGCAGGATACCGAAGAAGAACGATGCAGGGATTATCCATATCGGATGCAGACCTCCGAAGAGAGCGACGACCACGCCTGAGAAGCCGTAGCCACCGGTCATTCCGGCAACCGCTCTGAGCTGGACGCCCATGAGCTCTACTGCTCCTGCCATTCCCGCGCAGGCTCCTGAGATGACCATGGAGATGATCAGGTACTTGGAGACGTTGATTCCACCATAGGTGGCTGCACGTCTTGAGGCACCAGCGGCTCTCATCTTGTAGCCCCAGGTGGTCTTGAACATCAGTATGTAGATTATCACGACCAGTATTATGGCCAGGAAGATTCCCTGGTGCAGGGCTGAGCCCCTGAACAGCTTTGTAAGTTGGGCGCTTGAATCGATTCTGGGACTCATCGGTGTTCCTGACTTCTCGTTCGGATCCAGAAGAGGGATTCTAATGCAGAAATTGAAGAACTGCACAGCAACGTAGTTTAGCATGACCGTCGAGAGAAGCTCACTTACATCCAGCTTGGCCTTGAGGAAGCCTGGGATGAAACCGTACAGGCCTCCGGCAATGGCTCCGGCTATGATGCAGAGCGGTATCATTATGAACCTCGGCATGCCATGGCAGTTGGTGGCAATGGCCGTGGCTGCGATGATGCCCATGTACATCTGGCCTTCAGCTCCGATGTTGATTATTCCACAACGAGAGCTCACCGAGATACCAAGGGCTACGATTAATAGCGGTATCATTCGGATCAGGACCTCGCCGAAGGCTCTGAAGTTCTTGAACGGCATCGAGATTATGATCCAGTAGGTGGCGAACACATCTCCACCGACGGCGACGATTATCAAGGCTCCCACAAGCAAGGCGGCTAGGACAGCGATGACAATGACTGCAACCCTGTATATCAATTTGTAGTTATTCATCTTCCTTGACCCCCGCCATCAGAATTCCGAGACGTGAGGTGCTGGCCTCGTCTCTGTTGAGGACCTTCTGGTTCTGGCCCTTGAATATGACCGCGATCCTGTCGCTCAGGTTCATGATCTCCTCGAGCTCCTCGGAGATCAACAGGATTCCGATACCTGACTTTCTCAGTTTCAGAAGCTCCTTGTGGATGAACTCCGCTGCTCCCATATCCAGACCTCTGATAGGGTAGACGCAGACCAGGAACTTGGGCTGCCTTGAGATCTCCCTCGCAAGGATGACCTTCTGCTGATTTCCGCC
>DMOO01000146.1 GCA_003456855.1 Sphaerochaeta sp. | reverse complement strand
TGCCCTTGATCTCATACATGTTGTACAGGTAGGCCAAAGGAACACCCAGGACCAAGGAGATTCCACATGTGCACAGGGCAACCTTGAAGCTGTTGGTCAATGTCCTGAAATAGTAGGGCTGACTGAAGAACTTGATGAAGTGCTTAAGAGTCAGAGCACCGGTCTTCTCATCAAGAACCGATTGTCTGACTATCTTGAGCAGAGGATAGACCATGAAAAGCAGGTATAGAGCAAGCACGATGAGACTTGCAATAACCCAGAAATCGAATTTTGCCTTCTTTTTCATACGCTCCTCACTTGACCAAGGACTTCTCACCGTCCTCGGTGAACACGTTGATCTTCTCGGCCTTCACGACCATGTTGACCTCTGTCCCGTTCTCGATGATGTCATCGATCTGGGACTCCTGGATGATCTCCACCCTTGTCCCATCAGGAAGCTCAACAACATAGTGTGTATTCAGTCCAAGGAAGGTGCTGTACTGGACCTTTCCCACAAGGCCACCCTCAGAACCCTTGCTGATTATAAGTTCCTCAGGTCTCACGGAGACTGAAACCTTCTGCCCGTCAGTGACATCGGTCAGGTTGTCCATCCTGACCGTGTAGCCATTGTTGAACACCAATGACTTGACGCCATCACTGACCTTTATCGAGGCATCCATAAGGTTCGTGCGGCCAATGAAGGAGGCGACGAATCTGTTTGCTGGTCTCTGGTACAGCTTCTTAGGTGTACCTATCTGCTGGATGACACCAAGGTTCATGACAGCGATTCTGTCGGAGACTGCCATTGCCTCCTCCTGATCATGTGTGACGTAGACAGTTGTGATTCCCAGTCTGTTCTGGATCTCCTTGATGGCTGATCTCATCTCTACCCTGAGCTTTGCATCAAGGTTTGACAGAGGCTCATCCATCAGGAGAACCTCAGGCTCGATTGCCAGGGCTCTGGCCAGGGCGACTCTCTGCTGCTGGCCACCTGAGAGCTTCTCAGGCAGACGGTCTGCATACTCTGAGATCTTCATCAGACCCATGAAGTGGTCTGTCTTGGTCTTTATCTCATCTTTCGGAAGCTTCCTGTTCTTGAGTCCGAAAGCAACGTTCTTTCTTACTGTTAGATGTGGAAAGATAGCATAGTTCTGGAAGACCATTCCAATGTTTCTCTTGGAAGGGTCAAGGTCATTGATGAGGCGCTCACCGAAGTAGAACTCTCCTCCTTCAATTGAGTTAAATCCAGCGATCATTCTGAGCAGAGTCGTCTTTCCACAACCTGAAGGACCAAGGAGGGTGAAGAACTCTCCAGGCTCGATCTCCAGAGACAAATCAGGAATGGCCACGAAATCGCCATACTTTTTCACTGCATTCTTTATTGTGATTCTGACATCCATAATCTTACAACTCCGCTATGTTTTTTATTGGTGCCCAGCAAGTGGGCAAATATGTGGCCCCAGGACAATGGGGCCACTATGAGAAATCAAACTAGATTAGTTCTTGCCGTACTTTGCCCAGTACTCGTTCCACTTGTCGCAGATAGCTGCCTTGTTGTTTGCAAGAGCCTCTGTGTCAGCGACCTTGTAGTTGACTGTATCAAGGTCAACCATTGTCGGGCTGCCACCCTCGAGCTTTGTTGTTGTAGCTGGTCTTGCAGCTGCATCGAGGTAGGACTGCTGTCCTGCATCGGACTGGAGGAAGTCCATGAACAGCTTTGCATTAGCAAGGTTCTTGGCACCCTTGATGATTGCTGAAGCGAATCCAACACTTGTGACACCCTCTTCCCAGAATACCATGTGGCCACCTGTTGTTCCGGCATCGATCAGCTTGACGATTGCTGGCTCATATGAGAGACCGACAGCATACTCGCCTGCGAATGTTGACTTGCCAGGAATTGAAGATGAGCTTACGACGACAAGACCGTTCTGCATGAGCTTTGCGATGTAGTCCCAAGCTGCCTCGCTGTCCCAACCACCGAAGTCTGTGAGCAGGCACTGGAGGTTGTTCCATGCTGATGAGGATGATGTCGGGTTGGCCATGACAACCTTTCCATAGAGAGCTGGATCAAGAAGTGAGTTCCATCCAGTGACCTTGACGCCGAGCTGTGCCTCAAGAGCATCGTTGACGATCATACATGGGATCTGGATGTCGTGGAATGTGAGCTTTCCGGATGTGTTCTTGTAGCCGTCCTGCATCTTTGAGTCGTTGACGCTGACATAGGTCTCGAAGTAATCGCCGTATGCAGCAAGGTCAGCATACTGAAGTCCACCGAACTGAACATCAGCCTGTGGGTTTGCAGCCTCTGCCTGGATTCTTGCCTTGCAGTCGCCTGCGCCACCATAGGTGTAGTAGACCTTGATGTTTGGATACAGCTCATTGAACTTTGCAATTGCAATGTCATAGTGTGCCTGGCTGACTGTTGTATAGAGAATGAGTTCTCCGGAACCACCCTCCTGTGCTTCAGTAGCGGCCTGAGCGAAAATGGCTGTGATAGCAACCATTGCGATAAGCAGAATACTCAATGCTTTCTTCATATTTCATCTCCTTTTTTTTCTACACTCTCCTCGTGTAGTTATTCACCGATCATTCCAAGGACGGTATCCCTGTCAGGTATACCTGCCCTGCCTCCATGCTTCGCACATTTGCAGCTTGCCGCCGCACTGGCGAACCTTATGCAATCCACAAGACCCATCCCTGAGACGTAAGCGCTCAGGAAGGCTCCGTGGAAGACATCTCCACATCCGGTTGTGTCCACAACCTTCTCGGCCTCGAAGCACTGGAAGTTGACCACCTCTCCATCAATCACGAATTTGCTTCCTTCATGACCGAGCGTGCATCCAATGACCTTCTTCTGTCCCCACCCTGACATCTCGATCAAAGCCTCATCGTACGTGGACTTTCCACTGACCCTCAAAGGGTACTTGCTGTTCATGATCAATATGTCGGCCATGGTGGCCAGGGCCTTGTTCTTATCGTTGTCCTTCTGCATCGAGCAGCCGTCCAGCGATAGGATGACTCCATTCTCCTTGGCTATCCTTGCAGCATTGATGGCATTCTCATAATGGGTGCCGTCAATATGCAGGATGCTCGAATCCCGAATCACCTGTTCAAGTTCGGGATTCCAGTCAATTACCGGATTGAAGTCCCTCTGCGGGAACTTCGTTCTGGATCCGTTTGCAGGATTCACCATCACGAACGACTCCAATCCGTAGCAATCATCTCTTCTAATCAGATAGTCTGTGTTGACACCATCAGCCTTGAACATCTTGATAATGTCATCAGACAGGCTATCGTTTCCAAGGTTTCCGATAAAAGCGCAGTTGGACCCAAGCCTTGCGGCGGCGACCATCGCCGTGGCAACCGCTCCACCACCATAAACCATCTTTGAGGTTATGTGAGTCGAGCTGTCCTCTACAGGGTAGTCCTCGACTATGCAGACCGCATCCACACAGCTATAGCCGACCCCTACTATCTGAAACCTCTTCAATCCTTCCTACCTTCTACAAAGCTCCACAGCCTTCTCGGCAATGTTCTCCTTTGTTATTCCATAGGCCTCAAGAAGCTCCGCCGTTGCACCGGACTGACCGAATCTGTCCTCGATGGCAACATGGGAGATTCTGATCCCATCCTCTTCCACCAGAGCACTGGCCACGGCCTCCGTTATGCCGCAGACCATGTTTGACTCCTCGCATACCAGGACACGGCCATTGGCCTTCCTGACAGCCTTTATTATACCATCATTATCGAATGGTTTGATTGTGTGAATGTTGACAAGAGATGCACTAATGCCCTTCTCCTTCAGAATCTCCAGAGCCTGCTTCGCAAGGCATGTCATCATGCCCGATGCAACTATGCAGAGGTCAGTGCCTTCTGAAAGGACCTGGACCTTGCCGAACTCTATGGAATCCGAGAGCTCCGTTATGCTCTCCATGGGCTCCCTTGAGGTCCTGATGTAGACCGGACCCTGATGCTCATAGGCCATTCTGGCTATCAGCCTTGCCTGGTTCGAGTCGCACGGCTGCAGAATCACCATGTTCGGAAGTGACCTCATGACACCGATGTCCTCGACGCACTGATGGCTTCCACCATCGCCTGCCGCTGTGATTCCGCCATGGCTTCCGACTATCTTCACATTCAGTCTGGAGTACGCCACCCCGTTTCTGATGATCTCAAAGGCCCTTCCTACAACGAACACTGCCATCGAGGCACAGAACGGAACGATTCCGACCTTGCTCAATCCAGCCGATATGCCGACCATGTTCTGCTCGGCGATACCTACATCGATGTATCTCTCAGGGAAAGCCTTCTGGAAGGCTACGGACCCTGTTGTCTTTGCAAGATCAGCATCCAATGCATAGATCTCAGGATGCTCCTTGGCCAGTTCAACCAAACCCTCATAGAAACCGAATCTGGTAGCTTCCTTATTTGCCATAATCCACCCCCAGTTCCCTGTATGCGGCAGCGATCTCATCTCCGGCAGGAAGGGCTCCATGCCACTTCACCCCGTTCTCGATGAAGGAGACGCCCTTCCCCTTCACGGTGTTTGCAACGATGCAGTGCGGCTTTCCCTCGCAGACATTGTCCAAGGCCTTGAAGATCTGTTCGAAGTCATGGCCGTCGATTGAATCAACTGCGAAGTGGAAGCTTCTAAGCTTCTCCTCCACGCTGTCCAGAGGATTGGTCTCCTCAGTTGGAGCACTGAGCTGCAACCTGTTACGGTCAATGATCACTGTCAGGTTGTCAAGCTTGAAGGCGTTGGCTGACATGAAGGCCTCCCAGCAGATGCCCTCCTGGATCTCGCCATCGCCAGTTATCACATAGACCATTCCCGGAAGCCCGAGCTTCTTCATTCCAAGAGCCATGCCTGTTGCTACGCTCAATCCCTGTCCAAGGGATCCGGTGCTGCAGTCAAGTCCTGGGCACTTGGTTGAATCAGGATGCCCCTGGAAGATGCTGTTGTAACGTCTAAGTGTATCCTTCGCCTCTTTAGGGGCGATTCCCTTGTCCATCAGAACAGCATAGAGGATCGGGTTCGCATGGCCCTTTGAAAGGACGAACTTGTCAGTCTTCAGATCCATCTTGTCATAGTACAGAGCGGTAAGAAGCTCAGCTATGGAGTAGGATCCCCCGATATGGCCGGAACCCGCCTTGAGAATCATGTCCAGAGTGTCGACTCTGAGTTGTCTGGCCTTTTCCTTCAGGAAGCTCAAATCCCTCATCGATTCCCCCGTCTGATCAAGCCTTTCCGTTGCTGCCGAAGAGCATGATCTTCTTTATGCACATAGCCTTTGTGGCCTCAAGGCCAGGAGCGAGCATGGCTCTAGGAGTGAAGCCCTTGCTCTCCTTGTCTTTTCCGGCCTCGAAGTACTTTCTTGTGGCCTCTGTGAAGGCGATCTGGCACTCTGTGTTGACGTTGA
>DMOO01000108.1 GCA_003456855.1 Sphaerochaeta sp. | reverse complement strand
CAGACACGCATTCCAAGCTTAAGGGCCCTGTCCATCAGATGTGACAGGCAGTTGATCTCGCCGTTGAGAACAAGGATGTCACCCTCCTCGAAGTTCTGGAGCACAGCGTCGATCTCATCCTCTGTGTTCTCCTGGTTTCCACCGCCATAGAGCAGGATGCTGTTCTGCCCTTCTCTGTCCAGCTGTATTATCGCCTGGCCCGTGCCCGACTCAGTGTGGTGGACAAAAGAGGTGTCAACGCCGTATTCATTCAGCTTCTTCAGGGCGAACTCGCCGTCGGACCCCACCTTTCCAGCAAAGAACACCTTTATCCTGCCCTTGCCTGCGGCCTTTGCGATGGCAACCGCCTGATTTGCTCCCTTGCCTCCTGCGGCCTTCCTGAAACCTGTGCTGGGCTCCGTCTCGCCCGGCAGAACGATATGGTCCACACTGAATGTGCTGTCTATGTTGAGTGAACTGTAAACCAAGATCTTCATGGCCTGATTATACCACAGTCAGAATCCATGTATCGGCCGAAAAAAGTTGGAAATCTCACTGATTTTCCTTGCCTGAATACGAAAAAAGGACCGGTGAAAACCGATCCTTTGGGCTTTTCGGGCAGAGAGGATTTGAACCTCCGACTTTCTGGTCCCGAAGATTCCAGTTGTCTATATCAATTCGTCTCGTTTCGTTCAGTCCATTACAAATTAATGCAACTATTCGTATATTTCAATACGTTTCGTTCAACTGAGAACAGACCATATCAAGAGGATTTGTACACACTTTTGTACACACCTGTGCACACTGATATTGTCAACAAGTATTATCAAGATTTTTTGAAAAAGAAATCCCCCTGTGTCTCAGGGGGATAGAAGGTGCATTGAAATCTAGTTCCCGTAGGTGTCCTGGATTCCCTGGAGTGTCTTCTCCAAGGTCTCTGCATAGGACTGCCACGCTCCCCAGGCTTTAAGATACGATAGGCTGTTGTCCACGATGTCGTAGACGCTCTGGATCTCGTCCTCAGTCTTGATTTTCAGCTGGGAGTTGTCGGGCCTCATCTGGATCACCGGATATATCACATCCTGGAGGTCCAGCTTCATCGGCACGTACTCCGTCACCGTCACGATCTCCGGCTCGACAGTCTTTGTTGTCGAACAGGATGTCAATGAAAGCAAGCACAATGCAGACAAGAAGACCAACGAAAATAATAGACATGTTTTCCTCACTTTCTCAGTTCCTCCGCCTGACGGGCCTGATCCCTTGCAATCTTGAACATTATGGACTCGTTCTGCTCATTCCTCGCCTCGGAGATCCTCTCTCTCATCTCTGAGATGGTTGTCTCCCTGGCTGTGTTGTCCGATGACAGATTGAAGATGTTGCTTACGGCCTCAGTTGCGACCTCCGCCTTCTTCTCCTGGGCCTCGGCCTCCACCTTTGCAGCGGAAGCCTCAGACTTTGCCTCAGCAGCTTGCCTTTTCTGTACAGTGACCTCGCCGGAGACCTTCGTGGTTGTGTTTGCCGTTCCACGCTTGAGACCGAGAAGGTATGTAAGCAGCAGAACGACCACCGTGATGATTGTTGCATACATACCCGCCTCCTTAGTTCTGGCTGATCGGGTTTCCGTTCTTGTCCACGTAGTTGCCGTTGGCATCCACGTAGATGTTCTTTGCCTTCACAGGCTTCACCTTCTTTGGCTTCGGCACTGCGTTGGCCTTCTCGGCGTTCCTCTCGGCTCTCCAGGCTATGAAGCCCTTGATGCCGACAGTTGAGAAGAAGCACTGCACACAGTAGATCATTGCAATCCACAGAGGCAGAAGCACTCCATTGCCCGGAAGAGGCATCCCTCTCTGCAACAGGATTCCAAACCAGACGGACAGGGCCCATGCCACAACCTGGATCAGTGAGATCCTGACAGCCTGGAGGATGCTCAGAAGACGCTCTTTGCCTTCCCATTTGCCAGCAAGCCAGTCTGTGGATCTCTTGACCATGAACTCAATCAGGATGGCAATGACAAAGCCCATGCCCACCAGAATGAGAAAGCTGTACCCGAATTCATTGAAGAAGTTCCCAATGACCTCGGCCACTTTCATAATCAGATTCTCTTTCATTCTCTTATCTCCTTAACGTTAAGAATTTCGTTTTCTCAGGGAATCAATCCCAGGGCCTTGAGTGCGGCTGCAATCGAGGTGATTGCGCTGACCGTTGTGCCGTTCTGGATGGTTGAATACAGCAGTGACGCTATGGACATCACAGCAAGGACCTTGATGGCATTCCGGTTCTTCTTGAGGTCCTTCCTCGTCTCCGCTGCAAGGGCCTTGTATTCCTCGTTTGTCCTCTTGATTTCCTCAAGCTGGGCGATGAACGTCTCCACCATGGATTCCAGATCGGCCATCTTCTTCATGGCCTCCTTCATCAGCTTGGAGTTGTTCTCCATGGAGCACATCAGGGCCTTCACATCGTTCTGGAGACTCTGGATGGCCTTGTAGTCGTTGGCAAGTTTACCCTCGATGTTCACAAACCTCTCCGAGTGCCTTTCAAGGGTGTTCTCCACCCTGGTCATTCTTGTCTTCAATTCTTCAAGTTCATCCATAGTCTTTCTCTCCTGTGCCTTCCCTTTATCTTTACCCAAACGGACTCAGCTAGGAACATTGCGTCTCTAGGTGTCTCTAGGCTTGGGACCGGAGCAGACAGTGCTGGCCCATGTACACAGGACACAGCTCCTTCTGCTCACACGCCTCACAATCGTCAATAAGGCTCTCCAACGATGAGTGCATATTCCTCTGCGGTGATCTTCCCCTTGATGACTGCGTTCCTGACCCTTTCCTTGTCCCAGGTCCCTTCGTCATAGAATCTCTTGATTGTTTCATACGCTCTGCTCATTTGCTGAAACCTCCTCGCCTGTGTCAGTGTCGATGTCGATGTCACTCATCATGGCGATGTAGTAGACATCAGCCTCATTCTTCTTCGCAGTTGCCCTGGCATCTGCGTTCAGGGCATCCTCATGAAGATCCGTTGTGCATTTGATTAACCTCATCAAACAGCCTCCTTGAATAAACTTTCAAAATATCCATCCATCCTGTTGAGAAGTCTCCAGCTGTTTCCGTGGTCAGCATGGGCCCTCCAGGACTCATAGCATTCTATTGCCTTGCTCTTCGGTAGCTTTCCCTTGTTGACCAGGGAGGCAAGCCTGAACAGCTTCTTTCTTTCATGTTTAACGGACTCCGGGTTTATGGTCATGATCACCTTCCCCGACTCCGTTATCCTGTAGTCGAATCCGAGGAACCGGAATCCCTCTGACAGTTTCGTTATGTGTGTCTTCTTCGCACTGACCGTAAGGCCGTACTCCAGAAGCCTCTCCTCGATCTTCTCCAGCGCAGACTCAAGCTCTTCACGGGTGTCTGCAAGTATCCAGAAGTCATCCATGTATCGGATGAAGTGCCTGAATCCCAGACGCTCCTTGATGAAGTGGTCCAGCGGATTGAGAAGACTGATTCCGGCGATCTGCACCATCTGGGAACCAGGATTGTATCCGACATCTCCGGAGTATTGCTGATCCAGTACATCGCACACCATTCCGTGGACCTCTGGATCCAGATACCTACCGAAGCATTCCTTTACTTTGTCATGCCTCATGTTCGGGTAATATCCGGTGATGTCTATCTGCAAAACCCATCCGTCTGTACCGTGGTTTGCGTAATGGTTCCACAGATGCTTCCTGAGCAATGCCCTGGCATAGTCTGGTCCCTTGCCCTTCTGACAGGCGCAATTCTCGGCTATGAAGTGCCTGGTCATCTCAGGGTAGAGGGCATTGTCGTTTATAGACCTCTGATAAACCCTGTCAGGGAACCTTATGGCTAGACCCTCTCTTCTCTTCGGATACAGGATCTGTATGGCATGGGGTCTTCCGTTCTTCCATGTCCCCTGTGTGAGAAGCCCGTGCATTCTCAGGATCTCAAGCGGAGCATTGAGGAAGAACTGCTTCACTGACGGCTTCCACCTCACGCCCATTATGCAGCGCATCATGGACTCCCAGAGCGCATCGTAGGAGATTATGTACTCCCTGGTCCTTTCAAAGGATGCCCTGTGTCCGCAGTCGGCTACCTCTTGAGGCTCCGGCATCACAGGGCTGTTTTTCATGAGGGTTTCGGTTCGTTGTCCTTCACCATCACGCACATGCGCTATACGCATGGTCTGCTGGACGGCTGCATACAATCGGCGAGAACCTATTAGCGTTGGACGCATTG
>DMOO01000207.1 GCA_003456855.1 Sphaerochaeta sp. | reverse complement strand
CTTCCTCCAGATACGGTGGTCCAGACGGAGGAGAAGATCCTTGAGGACTCCGAGAGGGTCATAAAGAAGTACCACGACCCATCGCCGATGGCAATGCACAAGGTCGTTCTGGCACCGTGCTCACCGTTCTCGGTCACAAAGAAGTGCATGATCGAGAGTGCAAGGCTTGCAAGAAAGTACGACGTCAGGATCCACACCCATCTCTGCGAGACGATGGACGAGGAGAACCAGTGCCGCGACATGTACGGCCTGAGACCTCTGGAGCTGATGGAGGAGTGCGAGATGATAGGAAACGACGTCTTCTACGCACATGGAATCTGGTTCAATGACGCTGAGCTGAAGAAGCTTGCCGAGACCGGTTCCCACATTGCCCATTGCCCGTCATCCAACATGAGGCTCGGTTCTGGAATCTGCAGAACCAGGGAGATGCTGGATCTGGGGATCAACATCGGAATCGGTGTTGACGGTTCGGCCTCCAACGACAGCTCTGACATGCTTGCCGAGATGCGTAACGCCCTTCTTCTGGGCCGCGTGAAGTACGGCTCCCAGGCTCTGACAGCCAGGGACGTCTTCAAGATGGGATCGGAGAACGGAGCCAAGATGCTGAACTTCGGAAATGTCGGAAGACTTGACGAGGGCTGGGCCGCAGACCTTGCCTGCTTCGATGTTTCAGGAATCGCCTACGCAGGAAGCCACAGCGACCCGATTGCCGCCCTGCTTTTCTGCGGATGTGACCATACAGCAAAGTACACAATAGTTAATGGACAGGTCGTCGTCGATGACAGACGCGTGGTCGGAGTCGACGAGGAGGAGCTTGCAAGAAAGGCCAATGCAATAAGCGAAGGCCTCTTGGAGAAGAGGAGAATCCATGGCTGAGAAACTGATTATCGCGGAGAAGTCCGCCCAGGCGGCAGCCCTGAAGAACGGGGACAGCGCCTTCCTGGCCGGAGGAACTGAAATCAACAGACTGGACTCTTCAATCGATGTCTCGACCCTGATCAGCATTGGCCGCATAGCCGAGCTTGACGGAATAACCGAGATCGAGGAAGAGGGCAGAAGTTACGTCAGAATCGGCTCTATGTGCACCTTCCAGGACATCATCGACTATCCAACAGTCCCTGGTTACCTGAAGGACGCCTGCCGTTTCATGGCTTCAAGGACAAAGAGGAACATGGCCACCATTGGTGGAAACATCGCCCTGAGGAGAACAGACTCCTATCTGTACCCGACTCTGATAGCATGCCATGCCAAGCTTGAGTTCATTGACGGCAATGGAGAGGCTGACAAGAGATGCGTCAACTGCTATCTGAAGAGATATGACGAGCTGAAGGACAAGCTTATTGTGGCTGTTCTGGTCCCTGTGGACATCGAGGTCGTCTCAAAGCGCTACTCCAACACAGCCCAGAGCCATGCGGTTCTGACTATATCCATGGGATTCAGGGACGGAAAGATCAACCTTGGTGTCGCTGCCAAGAGCACCGCCCTTGTCAACCTGAAGGAGATATCCGAGGCACTTGAGAAGAAGTCTCTCTCGGATGCGGAGATCCTGAAGATGGTCTCGGAGAACAAGGAGCTTGACTTCAAGCAGGATATCTTCGGAAGCCCTGAGTACAAGAGATACCTTCTTTCTGTGACCATCGCTGACCTTGCCAAGAAGGTCAAGGGAGGGAAGAGATGAGAATCGACTGCCTTATCAACGGAAAAAACAGAAGCTTCGATGTCGACCCGACCATGAGGCTTAGGGATATGCTTCTTATCAACGGGAACTTCGCGGTGCGCGACAGCGATGACTGCGAGGGTTTCTGCGGAAGCGATACCGTCCTTGTTGACGGAACACCTGTGTTCGCCAACCTGGTTCTTGCAGGAGAGGTCAACGGATGCGAGATCAGAACCCCTGACGGATTGGGGAATCCCCAGAATCTGACGATTGTCCAGCAGGCGATGATAGACGCCGGCATTGTGCAGAGCGCCTACAACGCACCTGCTGCGGCACTGCTTCTGACCTGGCTGCTTGAGAACAACCCAAATCCAAGCAAGGCTGAGATAGCCGATGCACTCTCTGGAATCTTCATCAGGGATGCAGGCTACGAGCACTACTACCTTGCAGTGAAGCTTGCACGCGAGAGGATGAGCGATGGAAGGTACAAGAGCGAGATCGCCCCTTCCTTCAGACCTGAGCTGGACATTGTCGGAAAGCCTGCCTCGAAGATCGACGGACCTCAGCTGGTTTCAGGTGAGAGAGCCTTCGTCGAGGACTATGTCACACCGGACACCTGCTACATGGTCGTCCTGAGAAGCCCTCACGCAAGCGCCTACATCAACAGCATCGACCTGACAGAGGCCAGGAAGGTCGAGGGAGTCGTCGAGATCCTGACAGCCTACAACACGCCTGATACCCATTACATGCAGGCAGGACAGGGCAACCCTGAACCGTCCCCGCATGACAGAAGACTCTTCAACCTGAAGGTCCGCCACGTGGGTGACAGAGTGGCCGCAGTCATAGCAGAGACACTTGAGGCCGCAAAGGAGGCCTGCTCAAAGATCAAGGTGGACTACGAGGTTCTTCCTGCAGTCTTCACAGTCGAGGAGGCAATGGCCCCTGGCGCTCCGCTTGTCCATAACGGAATCGTCGAGTACCGTGCCGGTGCACCTGATGACCTGGATGAGTACAACAAGCTTGCCGGAGACCCGAGAGAGGGTAAGGTCATCTACCAGTTCCCGCTCAGGGCCGACATCCACAGGAACATTGCAGCATCCAACAAGGGTGAGATCGGAAACGTCGATGAGGCCTTCGCCAACTCCGACGCTGTTGTTGAGGCCACATACCAGACAAGCCAGATCCAGCATACCCCGCTTGAGACCCATGTCTGCTTTGCGAAGATGGAGGGCGGAAGGCTCACCGTCTATGCCTCGACCCAGGTCCCTTACCATGTAAGGAGAATCGTTGGTTGGGTAACCGGACTTCCTGAGAACAAGATCCATGTCATCAAGACAAGAGTCGGTGGCGGCTACGGTTCGAAGCAGGACATCCTGATCGAGGACCTGACAGGCTACGCCTCCTACGTGACCGGAAGACCTGTCTTCTGCCACAACACAAGAGAGGAGGAGTTCATAGCGAACTCCACAAGACATCCGATGAGGGTCCATGTGAAGATGTCCGGAAACAAGGACGGGAAGATCACTGGAATCTTCATGGAGGTCTGCGCCAACACAGGACCTTACGGCAACCACTGCCTGACCGTCCCTATGAACAGCTGCTCGAAGACGCTGCCGCTCTTCAAGTGCGACAACATGAGATACGACCTTAAGGTCTACTACACCAACACACCTCCTGCAGGAGCCTACCAGGGCTATGGAACGCCTAAGGGCACCTATGGTCTGATGATGGCCATGGCAGAGCTCGCAGACAAGCTCGGTGTGGACTACAAGGACATGGTACTGAAGAACCACGTCGACGAGGGCTACATGCTCGAGATCCTCAAGGGTCTTGGTGAGGGACGTGAAGGAAACGTCGTCCCTGTAGGCTCATGTGGACTTGACGAGGCAGTGCGCAAGGGCTGCGACATGATCCAGTGGGGAAAGAGGGAGAAGTCCGACGATCCAGACTGGAAGATCGGAAAGGGCTTTGCAATGATCATGCAGGGTTCCGGTCTTCCTGGACTTGACCACTCAGAGGCGATTGCAAAGCTTGAGACCGACGGAACAGTAATCCTGAACAGCGGTGGAGCCGACATAGGAACAGGTCTGGACACGATATCAGCCAAGATAGTCGCTGAGGTTCTCAAGCTTCCTATGAGCAGGATAACCGTCGTCTCCGGAGATACGGACTCCTGTGCCTTCGACACCGGTGCCTATGCATCATCAGGAACCTTCTTCAGCGGAAACGCCTCTCTGGTTGCAACCAAGAAGCTCAAGGACATGATAATCAAGGAGGCCGCCTTCCAGATGGGTGAGGCTGAATCCGATCTGGATGTCAGAGCTCCAGGTGAGGTCTATTCAAAGAAGACCGGTGCAGTTCTTCCTTACGGTGAGCTGTCCCACACAGCCTGCAGCGGAACAGGGCACGGCCAGATGATAGCCCACGGCACATTCGTCACCGCAGCATCGTCAGTGCCTTATGGCGCACACTTCGCCCAGGTTGCAGTGAACACCAGAACAGGTGAGATCAAGGTCCAGAAGTTCTATGCTCTGCAGGATGCCGGAACCCCGATCAACCCTGAGGTCGCACTCTGCCAGATGTACGGTGCTGTGATGAAGTCCATAGGACATTCACTGTACGAGGACATGATCCTTGACAAGGA
>DMOO01000216.1 GCA_003456855.1 Sphaerochaeta sp. | reverse complement strand
CCATAATAGCCACAGCCCGGAAGCTGTCCAGGATTATCTACATAATGCTCAAGACAAAGAAGCCTTTCTGCTCCGGTAGGATGATCCGTGAAGTCAAGTCCTGACAGAGAGACATCTTCGCTTCTATTCAAGAAGAAAAGACCAAATCGGGACCACATGAACACGACCTGATTCAAGAGTCAATTCTTCGCTTTGATCCAATGTGACAATCGAGCTTTCCTTGACATCAAGTTCTCTCATCGCCTCATCCAAACTTCTCAACTCCCTTTTTCTCGTCTCATCATCCGATAAATCCTTACAGACCTGAATCAACCTTATTTCGCCTGCCGAACCAACTGCAAAATCAACTTCATGACCAGCGGCAGTCCTGTAGTAGAAGACCTCTGGCATCTGCCTCCTAAGGTGCAGAAAAACTATGTTCTCCATCTTTTTACCATAATCATGAGTAAGCCCACTGACAACCGAAGAGGCCAAAGCATGGTCTGCAATGTAGACTTTCTTGTCATTTGTTGACCTTACAGCCATGTTGTTGCTTCTTATTGGAACAAGATAAAGAACGAATGTCTCCTTGATATAATCCAGATACTCTGAAACCAAAGGTCTCGAGATATCTACCCTCATTCCCATTAGGCGTTGATAGAGCTTGGATATTGACATTGGTTGTCCCATCATTCCAAAGATTAACACAACCATGATCTTCAATGCCTCTGGTTTGGAGACGTCATGTCTTAGAAGAATATCCCTGTAGACAATGTCATTTTGCGTATTGAGGAAGAATATGTTTCTGGCCCTGTCAGATTGGAACTGACCAGCCTCTGGGAATCCACCGATTTTAAGATATTCACCGAACAGCTTGACTTGCCTATCCTTGAATGCAGTCGAGAAATCATTTTTCTCACACTCTCCCTTTGATCGCAAAAATTCCCTATAGGAATAGCAGAACAACTCCCAACCAAGTTTTCTTCCTCCCAACTCAGTTGAGGTCTCCTGCACAAGCATCTTTGCACTCGATCCAGTGATGTTCACTTCGCAAAGCTCAGTGGTCTGAAGCCGATTTATGAACAGCTCCCAATTATTGATATGATAAATCTCATCAAAAAAGAAATAGACTTTCGTTCCATGATTTCCCGGATACATCTCATAATAGGCATCTGCAATGATGGAAGGCTCCTCCGTCCTCAAACCAAGAAGTCTGTCATCAGAGAAATCTATGCAGCAAATCCTATCCTTCGGAATTCCTGAAGCCAAAAGCGACTGTGCGTATTCATCAAGCAAAGTAGTCTTCCCACATCTTCTGACTCCAATTACGACAGTTGCTTTCCTTGGAATTCTTTCAATATCAAGATCTCGAGGAATATAGTGCTCGTCAAACCTGCTTTGGTTGTCAACTATTATCTGTTTTAGAATATCCTTCGTACTTGCCATACAGTCATTTTATTAAACAATGAACAACCTGTCAAGTTTTTTTACAGGTTTATGCGAAATCCATCTAATAATAATGACAGGTTTTCAAACACCCCAGCTGTTTTGACACGCATCGGAATCTGGCACATACTAGAAGCAGCCACAGCAATCCATCTGAGTTCGACACATTTCATGGTCCCGGAAAGACAGCCCCAAGGGACCGAATTGGAGAATGAACCGCTGGTATCGGATCCTTCAATGGTCTTCTAGACCGAAATAGAGAGTGAGGTAAAACAATCCACGATGGCAATGCTTGGCACAGTGACTGCCGGCATAAGGACAAGGCTCAAAGCCTAGGCCCAATGAAGGAGACGCCGTCCAGTCCACTCTCTGCTTCACAGGAGGTTGCCCGGAAACTGATACAAACCAACTGACATTTCCCTGAAGTCTCAGCAATCAACCAGCTCTTAATAGAGGAAGTATGAAAAAAGGTATTATCGTACTTTTGATTACGGTGCTGGTCGCTGGCTTCGCATTCGCAGGCACACTTAAAGGTTCTGCTGGAATCAGCTTCCAGACTGACCTTGATGCCCAGAAGTGGGGCTTTATCAATTCAACATCTGCAAAGTACAATTTCAAATTCGAGTTGGACACAACAGCTGTCGAAGTAAGTGAGCATTCAACAGACCTTTGGGCAGAGATTGCAGCAGAGGCTTCTGCAAAGATCGCTCTCAAGGATGGTCCACTTGGATCTGGTGCTGTCAATGGTTCTTATGAAGCAAAGATCACAAAGGCTAACATCCATGTTGGCAAGATCACATTCGGTATCCTGAATGCTGGTAAAGCTGCAGACTTCGCAGCCCACTACACAAAGAAGGACGGAAATCCTATCTTTGATACAGTCAAGGGTGGCAAAGAGCTTGTTCCTGGCTTCACAGTTGCTTATGCAGTTGATGAGGATACAGTATGGAATGGCGGCTTCGGAGCTCAGGGAACATGGGGTGACAATCCTGCCGGTGATACATATCAGGTCTGGGCACATGTTGAGACTCCTGACTTCAAGTTTGCTGAGGATTCAATCGCTGTCAGTGCTGGCGCTTATGCATTCATCACAGACAAGGACAACACAAACGCAACCAACTTCGGCGGTTCAGCAAAGGGTGCTTACACATCAGACGTCATCGATGCTGACATCGCAGCTGATGTCATCTACAGCGTCCCAGCAGAGACAGTCGTTTATGAAGCTGCTGCAAATGCAACTCTCAAGGTTGTTAAGGAATGGCCGATCACTCTCAACGTCTATGCAACTCCAGGCAAGGCAGCAGGTATTGCTGGCTATGACAAGGAGATGAAGCTTGATGCTAAGCTTTCAACAAAGGGCAAGGTCGAGTTCAACGAGAAGTCAGCTCTTGACGTCACAGCTTATGTTGAGGTCACAGATGCTCTCGTCAAGGCTCTTGCTCTCAAGGCTGGTGCAACAGAGACTATGACAGTTGATGCATTCAAGTTCGAGCTTGGTGAGGATGTCACTCTCAAGAACCTGGCCAACGAGGATCTCAAGGTTACAACAACCCTTGATCTCTCAGCTAAGGTCACTTACACAGCAGAGAAGTTCACAGCATGGGCATCGGTCAAGCCAAGCTTCCTGTTCGACGATGTTGATACAAACGAGACTCTCACAAAGCTCATTGCTGAGTGTGAAATTTCTTCTTCAAAGATTGTTGAGAATGCAACACTTGCTCTCAACTACAAGACTGCTAATTTCGCAAAGACTGGTGATTCAATTACCAAGAAGGGTGTTATCACAGCATCTGCAACTATCACATTCTAATGAGGGGGTAAACGTATGAAGAAAGGTTTCATTGTATTTCTGATTACGCTTCTCGTCGCTGGAACAGTATTCGCAGGCACTTTCACAGGTTCTGCAGGCATCAGCTTTGGTGTCGACCTTGATAATGAGTCTTGGGGATTCGCAAATTCAACGACTGGAAAGTACTCTTTCACTTTCGAGCTTGATTCAACAAAGGTTGAGATCGGTGAGCATCAGACTGATGTCTGGGCAGAGCTTGCCGCTGAAGCTTCCGCTGCAATCAAGATCAGCAACAAGTTCGGTACAGGTGCTGCACCGGCTTCATACTCTGCAAAGATCACAAAGGCTGACATCCATGTTGGTAAGTTCACATTCGGTATCCTGAATGCTGGAACAGCTGCTGACTATGCAGCCCATTACACACTGGATGACAACGGCGATCCAATCGCTGATGTGATCTACGGTGGTTCAAAGGTTCTTCCTGGCTTCACAGTAAGATATGACCACTCTGAGGATCTGATCATCACTGGTGGTTTTGGTGCTCAGGGTCTTTGGACAACAAACGATGACAACGACGAGTATAAGTTCTGGGGCCATGCTGAGACAGAGTTCAAGTTCGGTGAGAACGATGAGATTGATGTCTTGGTCGGTGGCTACGGTGCAGTCGGTAAGCCGATTGACCAGCACATCGGTATGGCAGGAAAGGCTTCATATGCAGCTGACAAGCTCAGCGCTGATGTTGCAGCTGATCTCGGAATCAAGAAGGACGGAAACAATCTGGCATTCGAAGTTGCAGCAAACGCAACTTATGATTTCCTGACATTGAATGTCTACGCAGCAAACGGCTCATACTTCAGCTATGCTGATGATCAGCCAGTCAAGCTGGATGCCAAGCTCAGTGCCAAGTACACATTCGACATTGATGCTGAGAAGGGCTCAAAGGTTGACGTCACTGGTTTCGTAGAGGCTAAGGATGCTCTGATCAAGGCTCTCGAGCTCAAGGCTGGTGCAACAGAGACTCTTGCAATTGACAAGCTTGCTGTTGCTCTTGGTGAGACAGTCACTCTCAAGAACCTGGCCAACGAGGATCTCAAGGTTATAACAACTCTTGATCTCTCAGCTAAGGTCACTTACACAGCTGATAAGTTCACAGCATACGCTCAGGTCAAGCCAAGCTTCCTGTTCGACGATGTTGATTCCAACGAAATGCTTACAGCTCTCGGAGTTGAGTGTGGTATCTCTTCAACAGCCATTGTCGAGAATGCAACACTTGCTCTTACATACAAGAAGGCTGATTTCGCAAAGGCCGGAGACGCAGTCAAGGCTAAGGGTGTCATCGAAGCATCTGCAACAATCACATTCTAATTGCAGCTACTTGCAAATAACCTAACCGGAATCCTCTGGGACTTAAAATCCTGGAGGATTCTTTTTTTTATGCTTATGCCGATATAATATTCGAATATTCGTTTTCCTTCCTGTGCGAACACATAAGTAGTCCATCTCTTTTCTGTCAAGAGAAACTTGATTGATTTCTTAACTTGCCTTGTTGATGAGGTGTTTCCTTTTCTGTCTAAACTACAGTTCCAGGGTGACCTCCAAAAAGAAAGTAATCTGACGGGCCTTTCCTTCATTCGGCAGCAGGCAGGGCCCCTGCCAATTCGCTGTCAGATCCCAAAGTCTGTTCAGAACAGACAACTGTATTAGCCACGCATAACCATCGTGGATTGTTTTACCTCATTCTCTATTTCGGTCTCGCGGACCATTGAAGGATGCGATACCAGCGGTTCATTCTCCAATTCAGTTCGGGCGGGTAGGGGGAAACACCCCCGTCTCCCTATCTCGCTAAGGCTGTATTTTCACCTGAACCATGAAATGTGTCGAACTCAGATAGATTGCTGTGGCTTAGGGGCATTATCCCTTACGGGAAGCTTTAAGTCAAATGAAGGAAAGAAAAATACATAAAATACATAAAAATGACCACCTGGGATGACCGTTTCCTATTTCAAATCCTCTGAGGAAAGAATTATGAGTGGATTCAGAGAATGAAGGGATCTCTCTTTCAAGGAAACGGCCACCCGAAGGTGGCCGGATAAGCTAAACAATGTGACTTCTATTAGAAGGCAATCATGCAGTATGCACCGATTGTTCCAATCTCAGCCTCGTCAGCTGCGAAGTTGTTTGTATTGTCTGCATTTGATGCAACGTAGGATCCGCCATAGTACATAGCAGATGTGTTGTTGTAACCATAGTTGAGACCGAATGTAGCACCATTGACGATAGCATCAGACTCGACGAAAGCACCGAGGCCGAACTTTGAGAGCTCATCAGCTCCACTGAGAGCAACGTTAGCACCTGCTGTGAACTTCTCTGCTGCATATGTTCCATAGAGGTTTCCGCTCCAAGCCTTGGACTCTGTGTTGAAACCGAATGAAACACCAGCTGCGATTGCATCCTGAGCATAGTCAACTGAAGCACCGAGATCGATACCTGCAGCTGCTCCAACAGCATCCTCCTGGACGTCAACAAGGTTCTTGCCTGTCAGTGTGACTGAGAGTGGAACCTCGAATGAATTGAGGTCGAATGCTGCCTTTGCTTCCATGTAGAAACCACGGTATGCGCCGGCAACTGAGCTTGATGATGTGGCAAGCTTTGCTGTATCAGTCTCATCGTTTGTGTAGAACATGTAAACATTAGCATTTACGAAGTCATACTTGAAGTCAGCCCTTGCATCCATTGCGAAATATGGGTCCACATCATCGTTCATGAGGTTGCCAAGTCCGAAATCAGCAGCGACGCCAGCCTCAATCTTGTCCATTGCAACGGTTGTCTTGAATGAAGCACCAGCGTTGACAGGCTTTCCTGCCTCTTTGCTGACTTCAGCGGCAGCCTGGACTGAGATGGCATCCTCTGAGAACTTGAATGCCTTTGTCTCCAATGTTGCGGAAACGGCTGTTCCAGTGGAATCCTTGAGGAAACCGAAGCTTGCTGTGAATCCATCATAGCCGATTGTGAAGCCAGGAGCCTTCTTGTATGCGATTGAATATGAGGCAGCCTGGTTTGTCTTGTAAATTGTGTTGCCGAAAGAATCGTTGACCTTCTTTGTCTTGACTTTCAGGGCTGCAGCCTTGGCGTAGTCATAGCTGCTCTTTACTCCGAGAATATCAACATACCAGTTCTCTCCTGCAATGCGGGCCTTTGAAATCTTATAAACAACACCAAAATCAAGGGTGTCACCATTTGTTGTGTAAACCTGAGTTGCTCCGCCAGCGCCATACTCCATGAGGAGCTTCGCAGATGCGGCAACTTCTACATGAACCTTCTCTTCGCCAACAAGCTTGACCTCTTCAGAATCAAACTCAAATGTGAAGTCAACATCGGTACCATTGGCAAAACCAAAGGTCTCCTCGTCGATATCAGCGTTGAACTGGATGTAAGCATCTCCGCTGAATCCTGCGAATGCAAAGCCAGCTGCCAGCACCGCGATTAAAAGTACGACAATACCTTTTTTCATACTTCCTCCAATAATTTCGGGGCTGGCCAAAGACCAGCTTTGTCCCTTTTTTCTCGTTATACAAAGCTCATTTTAACAATGTGCTTTCTAACTGTCAAGAAAAACCAACGAAAACGGAGTTGGTTACATGAATTTTGATGGATTTTTATACAAATTTCTTGGCCATTCACAGAACATAGGCGAATTCAGCCGATTCTGCCCTGTCATTCCAGTCCTTTATATTATATAGAATGTAATCCTCAACTGGTTTCGTAGCCACATCATATTCGTGGAAAGTCTGCTTGAAAAAAGCCGATTCCGGGCCGAAAGGCATTGATACAGCACTCACCTGTCCCCTTTCAAGATCCCTGTTCATGAGATCGAAGGCCAGGGAGAACAGTCCCATCCTGCGGAATTGTGGTTCGACATAATAATACAGAACACATGCTTCATCTTGGACTTTTTCGTATATTAATGCACCACACTCCACATCGCCCTTCATGATTATAAAAGCCTCCTTGTTGCTGAAAGCATCCATTATCTTGGCTTTTACGGCATTGTTTTCCGTGTACGTTTGCAGAAGCTTTGTGCAATACTGGTCAATCTTGCTAATGTGGTTGATCTCGAAATCGGCAAGAAGCTCACCCATCGGAAGCTCATCATAGCTGGTTTCATGGTCCGATTCGGTCATCTTTCCATAATTCTTTCTATACCATGTGCGGATGAAGGACTTCATCTTGCTGTCCTTGAACTCATAGAACTGCTTCAAGGCTTCCTGGTCAGTGTTGAGAACATCGCGGAATCTGCGAAACACCCCGTGAGACCTGGAGTTCAGTTCTTTGATGAGCCTTCTCTGAAGCTCCGGGTCCTTGCAGGCATTGGTGAAGGAGACCATAATCTGGTAACCGTCAGAGCTCTGCCAGGGCGGAAGCTCGACAAGATACTCGTCAGAGACGGGTTCATCACTGGTGTCAGGGCTGTAAAGGGTCCCGTCCTGGATGTTCAGGCTGTATTCAGTGTCCTGGTTCTCCATTCCCCAGATGATCTGGTCGAGAATCTCTTCGGTTAAAACTGGTATTCTGTACTTTCTGCTCATGGCCTGATTATAGCATAACGATACATTTCACGCATCAATCTTCGCTTCTTATGTCACTGTAGGAAAAGCCAAGCTTCAACAAGGAGTTTCTGATATCCTCCTCTGTATTGGCCTTCCCCTTCCTTCCTATGGACTCCCTAGCCTTTGCCACAAGATCCCTGGTGTACTCTTTGGTATATGTTTGGTTAAGTATATCCCTGGCCGTCTCCCGGTCAGCACCTTTGGCCGCAAGTCTTTGGGCGACCATTGCCTTGCCCTCCGGATGGCGCTTGTTGTTGGAGCGTATGAAGCTCTGGACATAGCGCTCCTCGCTGAGAGAACCGTTCTCCTCGAGATGGTTCAGGGTCTGGTCTATTGTTTCGGAGTCATATCCCTTGGCCTTGAGCTTGGTCATCAGCTCACGCCTGTTATGCTCCCTTATGCTGAGATAGACTATCGCCTGGTTCAGGCACTTCTGAAAAAAAGAGGAGCCACCCTCTTTCGAAGATAGCTCCCTCCTCGACACATCGTCCATGGATTATCTCTTTGAGAACTGGAACTTGCGTCTTGCACCCTTCTGACCGTACTTCTTTCTTTCGACCATTCTTGGGTCTCTTGTAAGGAAGCCTGCAGCGTGAAGAGCTGGCTTGTTGGCCTCGTTCTCGTCAACGAGAGCGCGGGCGATTCCATGGCGGCATGCACCAGCCTGTCCGGAAGGACCACCACCAGCAACTGTGATGACGATGTCGAACTTGCCTTCTGAGTCTGTTGCAACCAGTGGCTGCTTGACCTGGAAAATGCAAAGAGGATCGCTGAAGTACTCCTCAACATCTCTTCCGTTGATTGTGATCTTGCCGCTTCCCTCTCTGAGGTAAACACGTGCAACTGCTGTCTTTCTACGTCCGGTACCCTGACCGAGATTGATGTTCTTTTCTTCTGTCTTAGCCATATTCGTACCCCTTAGATTTCAACCTGGATTGGCTGCTGTGCAGCATGTGGATGCTTTGCGTCTGCATAGACCTTCAGATTTGTGAAGAGCTTGCGTCCGAGTGGTCCATGAGGAAGCATACCCTTGATGGCGTGCTCCATCGGGAAGGTCGGCTTGCGAACGATCAGCTGCTCATAAGACTCTTCCTTGAGTCCACCAGCATAACCGGAGACTCTGTAGTACATCTTGTCAGCGGCCTTGTTGCCGGACATTGCAGCCTTTGCAGCGTTGATGATGATAACGAAGTCACCCATGTCTTCGTTAGGGAGATATTCTGGTTTGTTCTTGCCACGGAGAATGTTAGCGGCTGCAACAGCGACACGACCGAGCTCCTTGCCCTCTGCGTCGATGAGGTACCACTTCTTCTGCATTGACTGTGGCTTTACAATAATAGTCTTCATAGTAAACACCTACATGTAAAAGTTGTTCTATGCCTGCCAAAAGCTCTCGGGATGAGCGGTCCGTCCTGCCTTCGAACCCTGATCGGTCCATCCTGTCTTCGGAACCCCGTGGGAAAGGGGTTTGAGTCCCTAGGACATTCAAGCACCAAAGAGGCGCACGAAGGCAATAATATATTTAGCGGGCAGACTTTGTCTAGTGGTCTGTGCAGATTTTCCTAAAATTTATATCGCGCACGCGTAGGAGGTGCTCAGATCTTCTCGAAAGCCACCTTGTCGCTGGCAAAGGTTCCAGTCCTTCCGCTGTCGAACTTGACATCAAGGACCTCACGGCCGGCGAAGTTTCGCTTGCCTGTGATCTGGCCCTCCCCGTAGAACTCGCTCCTGATCCTGTCTCCCACCTCATAGGTTATGGTCCCCGGAACAGGGGCGTCCTGTCCGTCCGCCTTCTTGACCAGTATGGCAGACGGCTTGGAATCCTGCGCAGTGCCCGACCTGTATGCGGCATTGGCGTTGTTGCGGATGTTGTACTTGCTTGCAGCAGAAGGCTTTGGCCCCTGATGTCTTGTCCCGGGGCCGAAGTCATCGTCGTAGCTGCTCTTGTAGGCGTTGTCGGTATTGACGTAGTTGGATGAATACTTGCCCTTTGAACCGCTTGAACTACCATAGCCTCCAAACTTGGAAGTATAGGTGTTTCCAAAGCCATTGCCATAGCCGCTCTTGTAGTCATCGTTGTAGCGCTCGTCAAAGCGGAACTTGGCACCTAACTTAGCCTTGAAGCGATTATCGATCTCTTCCATGTGGGACGGGTCTATCTCGTTCAGGAACATGCTTGGGCTCTCGCGCTGAACCGAGCCCCAGCGCAGACGGCTTGAAGCGCTGAACATGTAGAGCTCGTACCTTGCACGGGTCATTGCCACATAGCAGATTCGCCTCTCCTCCTCGATGTCCTCCTGGGTGTTGTCATCCCTTCTTCCTGGGAAGATCTCATCCTCCATGCCGACCATGAAGACCCTGTCGTACTCAAGGCCCTTGGTGTTGTGCATGGTGATCAGCGTGACTCCTCCCTTGGCGCTCGGATCCAGGTACCCTACTGTGGTCGGGTCAAGGGCAAGGGTCTGGAGGAACTCGGTCATGGCGCTCCAGTCGGAGCCGTACTGGCTCGCCTGGGTGACCAAGGTATCGAAGTCCGCCACCCGGGAACCTTCCTGGCTGGTCCGCCCTTCCTTGCGGTCCATGTCGGCGTAATAGCTGTACAGGTTCGAGGCACGGAACAGATGGTCCAACGCATCGACCAGCTTGTTTTCCCTCAACAGGTCGGACGAGTCCTTCAGTACCTGGAGGAAGGCATCCGCCCCCTCCTTGGCCTTCCCGGACAGAGGGGCATGGGAAAGGCCCTCGACGCAGTTTCCTCCGGCAGCATCGATGGCTGCATCGATTTTCATCATGGCGCCGGGACCGATTCCACGGGCAGGCTTGTTGACCATACGCCTGAAACTGACGACATCCCTGGCATTCGAAAGCAGGTACATCATCGCCAGGCCGTCTTTGACCTGCTCGCGGTCGTAGAACTTCAGCGCACCCACCACCTTGTAGGGAATACGGAATTCCGGGAGGGTAAAGACGTTCTCGAAGGAACCGCTCTGCGCATTGGTACGGAACAGGACGGCGGTATTGTCGTAGTCGCCGACGCCCTTGATCTTCTGGGCGACCAGCTCAGCCTCGGCGACTTCGTCCTCCACGTAGTAGAGCTGGGGTTTCTGGATATCCTTGTTCTCGGTCCAGAGCTTCTTCAGGTCCCCCTTCTGGTGGTTGTGCCTGATCACGCTGTTGGCCAAGTCGAGGATCGAGGGGGTCGAGCGGTAGTTCTGCTCGAGCTTGATGACCCGCACATCCGGCCAACTCCGCTTGAAGGCATCGATGTTGCCGACTTCGGCGCCACGAAAACGGTAGATGGACTGGTCGTCGTCACCG
>DMOO01000052.1 GCA_003456855.1 Sphaerochaeta sp. | reverse complement strand
CAGCACCAGGGGTCTCATCAACTGGGCTGACGCCGTCTCACCCATGTACTCCACCGCCCAGAAGAGAACCACGGACTACGTCCTCGAGGGTCTCTCGGACTGCCAGTACATCCGCATAGACGACAAGCTCTCAAGGGACATCAAGATGGATGAGATCAATCCTTATGCCCTTCAGATGATGAAGCATGAAGCTGAGCTCAGTTGCCTGAAACATGGATATGAGCTTGAAAAATTTGCAAAAGCATTAATTGAGAACATGGAGTATAGAACAAATGCATCCAAAACAGGAAGAGCTGGAGAAGAAGCTGTCGACTCTCTGCCAGAATCTGGACAACCATCTTGAGGACCTCTACGGAGACCACTACGCAATACATCCGAACAGAATGAAAAGAGGCAAGGGATCGAACCCGAGCTTCGACGGACTGTTCTCGACCTCTTTGGCCTTCACTCTGGGCTACGGCTCCAAGTACGGCAGAGGCTATGTGGTGAACATCGATATCAGAACCCTCGAAAGGGTCTCACAGTACGATGTCGTGAAGATCAAGGGAGAGGCCTTCTCCTACATCAGCCAGAACCTCAAGGTAGTCATCCCGGAGCACAAACTTGATGTCGTCTATGACGGGGATCTTATGAAGATAGTGGGAGACTTCTCCCTGGGAGATGTCTGACTTTTTTGGGAAAAAACAAATGACCCGAATCAGGTTTCCGATTCGGGTCAATTCTTTTATCTGTTATCTGTCTTTTTTAAAAAGGTCTCAAAGCGTCAGCGCACCTATGGCAGAGCCGATGGTCGGACTGTTCTCAATCTGTGTGATCACCGCCCTTCTGCCCTTCTCCGCAAGGTAGGCCTCGAGGTACTCTGTGGTGCAGTTCTTAAGGAAGGCCGTCACATGGAAGGTCGTTCCGTCAGCGTTGATCAGAACCGGATGGTCCTCGTCCTTGCCGTAGTCAGTTATCATTATCGCTGATGCAAGGTTCGCGGCTGTCAGCTTGGCTGCCCTGGTTATGAAGGAGCCGAGGATGTCTGTGAGGGTATCGTAGTCGTCCTCGTCTGAGGCTATCTCGGCAAGCTTGCATGGGTTGTCCAGCATGAAGTCGTTCATCTCCCTGGTCAGAAGAGTAGGAAGCTTTGCGAACTTACTGCTGAAGTCCTCTGAGAAGAGCCCCTCCTTGACCGCGAACTCTATGACCTTGTGTGCCAGAGGTCCAAGGTAGGCTCCGCTTATCATCTTCTCGAAGCAGTATTTGCCAGGCTCCACTGTGCTGTCCAGGAAGGCCCTGTCGATGTCACCAAGGCAGAGGTCCATGTTTCCGGACTCGACGTTGATGATCTGGCTACCCTCACCACCGACCTTTGCGATGTTGGAGTTCCTCTCGATGTATGCTGTGTTGGTGCCTGTTCCAAGTATGAAGCCCACACAGCCGTCGAAGCTTCCGTTGTGGTTTCTGGCCTGTGCGGCAAGAAGGGTCGTTACAGTGTCGTTCAGTATGATGATCTTCTTCTGGGAGACATCGTGGCCACGTCTTCCAAGCTCCCCAAGGAGCTCCTTTCCGATGTGCTTTCCGATTACCTCCGGGGCCTTGATCTCCTTGCTGAAGAAAAGAGGCACCCCGTCATGGTCCGGAAGGATCTCTGCGGCATAGGAGAAGCAGAAGCCGATTCTGTCGCTCATGTCTATCAGGCGCTCCACCTGGTCGGCGAAGGTGGCGAAGAACTCCTTGGCCGTGACCTGGCGGTCAATGCCTGGCATGCTGGTCTTCTGGAAGTCCCCGATCACAGGGTTGAGGTTGGAATCGAAGGTGACGGTGCAGGTTCTTAGATTGGTGCCGCCTGCGTCTATGACTATGACCTTCTCCCCGGCCTTCGGGCTTGCATCAGGCGAGCAGAAGCTCGGGATCATGGCAAGGGAGCTGTCCTTGCCGGCCAGTCCGGCCTTCATCTCATCTATGAACCTTGAGACGAGCCAGTCCATGTCGATGTTGTCCGCATTGAGACTGTGTCTGTCAAGGAAATCGAGAACATTCTTCTTCATTTTGAGAAACCTCACATTCTGAATTGACCACCCTGATAGGTGTAGTTGTTGATATTATACGTGCCGACAGGGTCTATTACAATGTCACCGTCAGCGTCGACGGACATTTCGAAATTACCTGTCACGTAGAGAGGTCTTATGACGGCATCACCGTAGAGCTGCATGTCAACCGTGAGTTTTATGCTGTCTCCCGTATCCTCCCTTGAGGACCAGATGGCCAGGACGTCATCAAGGGTGACGCCCTCAGGGTATTCAAAGGATATGTAGCCGGAAAGCAGATACTTGGACGGGCCGTAGCCTCTGGTGGCCATGGCAATGTAGACTGCAGAGGTAAGCGGATTCTCAGTTGCACTGTTTAGCAGAGACCACAGCGCGGAGAAGAAGCCACCGCCTGAATCCCTCGGTTCCAGGGCCTTCTGATACTCGAACGGGTCCGCGAGGAAATAGGAGATCCTGGTTGGAAGTCTGGAGTCGATGTCCATGGAGACGTTGGAGCATGGAAGGTCTATCCCCGAATCAGTGCACTCAGTGACCAAAGATGCGGAGACACAGTCCATAATAACCGTGAGGCCCGTGGAAACTTCCTCGTTTGAAGGTGGTGGGACCTCAGTGTCGGCTGCGAAGAGACTGAAATTCAAGAGCAACAGTGATACTACCCCAACTATCGTCCAATGCCGTATCATGTTGCTTTAAAATATAAGCCCGTGCGGGTTTGTTTTCAAGGTTTTTTATGGTAAATTTGAGATATGCGCAGTGAAAACACTTTTTTCTGGTACGATCTTGAGACTTTCGGAATCAACCCATTCTACGACAGAATAGCCCAGTTTGCCGGTCAGAGGACAGACATGGACCTCAATCCAATTGGAGACCCAGTCATACTTTACTGCAAGCTTTCCGCTGACTACATCCCGGACCCTGCAGCCTGCATGGTCACCGGAATCACCCCGCAGGAGGTCAAGGCCAAGGGAATACCTGAGAGCGAGTTCATCGAGAAGATAAACGACATCTTCAGCGTACCCGGAACCTGCGTCTGCGGCTTCAACAACCTTAAGTTCGATGACGAGTTCATCCGCAACGCCCTGTACAGGAACTTCCTAGACCCGTACCAGAGGGAATGGAAGAACGGCAACTCAAGATGGGACATCATTGACCTGGTCAGAGCCTGCCATGACTTCAGGCCCCAGGGGGTCAGATGGCCTAACCCGAACTCCAAGGGGAACCCTGTCTTCAAGCTCACTGAGCTGACTGCCGCGAACAACATCGAGCAGATTGGTGCCCATGATGCCATGGTCGATGTCAATGCCACAATTGCCGTGGCCAAGCTTATAAAAACAGCCCAACCAAGGCTTTTCGACCATTATCTTAGACTCAGAAGCAAGATTGAGGTCAAGAACCTCCTCAATCTGCAAGGCACCCCGCAGCCGGTCCTCCACACCTGCGTGAACTTCACCAGCCCCAAGGGCTGCACCTCAATGATCGTGCCGATCACACCCCATATAAAGAACGAGAACTCCATAATCTGCTTCGACCTTGCCAAGGATCCCGCCAAGCTCATAGCCGCCAGGTCGGAGGATGTCTACAAGGTCCCTGGGGTCTTCCGCATCGCCATAAACCGCGTTCCTTTCCTGGCTCCTGAGAACACACTCAAGGATGCGGACTACGAGCGCCTTGGAATAGACCGTGCCGCCTGCCTCAGCCACTACGAGCAGATCATAGAGCACAGGACGGAGCTGATCATCAAGGTCAGGTCCAACGACGCAGAGGAGTTCACGAACCCTGACGACCCTGATTTCCAGATCTACTCCAAGTTCTTCAGCGACTATGATAAGAGGCTTTTCGCCACAGTCAGAAGCACCCCGCCTGAGCAGAGACTCAAGCTCGGTCTGGACTTCGAGGACCCACGCTGCCCTCAGATGCTCTGGCGCCACGTCTGCCGAAACTACCCCAAGGTCCTTACCCCTGAGGAGATGGAGAAATGGAAGTCCTTCTCTGCCACCAGACTGCTCTCACCTCCAGGAGATCCGATCAACGACATAAACTTCGTCGCAAGGAAGATCGAGGACCATCTGAACGACAACTCGATCGACCCGAAGAGAAAACAGACGCTGGTGAAGCTGAAGGAATATGTTGCATCATTGAAAAAGTTTGTCGGAATAGTGTAAGATACTTTGTTGCAGGCATTAGCAATGTGTTGCAAATTTCAGAAAACCTCAATTTCAGTGTAGTATTTTGTTGCCATTTTCAGTGAATTCGGCAACATTTTTTTCTCTTTCTCTTTACACATGCGCGTGGTAGAATTTAATATAAGCTTACTTTTAAATGGTAAGCGCAGGCGTTGCCTGTTGCTCCAAAAACACTATAAGGAGAGACACAATGAAAAAAGTCTTACTTATCGCTCTTCTCGCCATGCTCGCAGTTGGCATGGTCTTCGCAAGCGGCTCAGCCGAGCAGACAAAGGCAAAGGACATCAAGGTTGCTTTGATAGTCGCATCCACCATTGATGACAAGGGCTGGTGCCAGGCTATGCACGATGGCATCCAGGAAGCAATGGCAGAGCTCCCGGCAGGAACAATCGCAGACTACCAGCCTGTTGAGAACACAGCTCCAGCAGACGCAAAGTCAGCAATCGCAACCTATGTCACACAGGGCTTCAACATCA
>DMOO01000005.1:2475-10939 GCA_003456855.1 Sphaerochaeta sp. | reverse complement strand
CTGCAGGAAGTCCGATTACCAGTGTCTTCTTCAGCATGATCCTGTTGAACTTGATGTCTCTGAATACCAGCTTGCAGGCGTCGTCCCTTCGCTTGAGGGACACCATTACCATCACAAGTGATATCAGCTGGGCCAGGACTGTGGCGTAGGCAGCTCCGGCGACACCCATGCGGAAGGCACCGACGAACAGGAAGTCCAGAGCTATGTTTGAGAGGCATCCGACAATCAGGAAGTAAAGAGGTCTCTTGCTATCTCCGAAGGCTCTGAAGATACCGGCTCCTATGTTGTACATTACAACTATGATGGAGCCTGCAAAGTAGATGTGCATGTACTGGCTTGCCAGAGGAAAGATGTCCTCAGGGGTTTTTGTAACTATAAGAAGAGGGTCGCTTGTGAAGTATCCGACCACTGAAATGATCAGACCACCCCATATTGCTATTGCCCAGGCATTGTGGATTGACTTGTGTACAAGGTCCTCGTTCCTGGCTCCGTAGTAATGGGAGATGATGACCGTTGCACCTGAGGCGACTCCAGTGAAGAAGCCTATGACAAGGTTTATGGCCGTGGCGGTTCCACCACCTACCGCAGCAAGTGCCTCCTTGCCTAGGAGCTTGCCTACTATGATTGCATCAGCCGTGTTGTAGAGGGTCTGGAAGAGCGTTCCAAGCAGAATGGGGAAGAAGAACTTGAGGATCTGCTTCCAGATAACGCCTTCCGTTATTCCATGGTCTGCAATTGCTCTGGATGTAGTCATCTCCTGATTCTCCCGCAAGGCTTGTTGTCAAGTCTAATTGAGTATGCTTCTTTTTAGTGAGCGTGGGAAGAGCAAACCAGTCATATATTTGAAAGTGATGGTGGTTTAAAAATTGAATATCAAGTATATTCTAGTTATGTGCAAGAAAATTCTGGTCCATTGCTGCTGCGGCCCATGTGCAACAAGCAGCATACAGAGACTGATAGATGAAGGCTATGATCCCGTCCTTTGCTACGGGAACAGCAATATATGGCCGAAGCAGGAGAACGATCTCAGATACGAGAACCTGCTGAAGGTTGCTGAGCATTTCGGCGGGCTTCCTGTCATAAGGCAGGAGTACGACCATGAGGCCTGGCTTGAGTTCGTGAAGGGGCTCGAGAGCGAGCCTGAGCATGGCAAGCGTTGCCCAAAGTGCTTTGAGTTCAACCTGAGGGCCGCATACGAAGAGGCTAAGAGGCTGGGCATAGACTGCTTCACAACCACATTGACTGTCAGCAAGTACAAGAACAGCAAGGTGATTTTCCAGGTCGGGTCCCAGTTCGACACATTCGAGCAGATAGATTTCAAGAAGAAGGATGGGTTCGCGAAGAGCTGCAGCATGGCCAAGGAGCTTGGTCTTTACAGACAGCAGTATTGTGGTTGCGAATTCACAATGAATGAGGGGGTAGTTGAAGAAGATGCCTAACGTACAGCAGAAGAAGTTCAACAGCGGAGCCTTGGTGGCTTTGGGATTCGTAGTTTTGATGATTCTGGTCATGCTTACCAAGCTTGACCTTTGGATAAAGGCCGTCATAGATGTGGCCATTGCACTACTGTTTGTCTTCATAAGACGTGGATATCTTTACTTCTATAGGGGAGCAGTTCTCTTTAAGAAAGGCAAAACTGAGAAGGTGTGGCCTGTCATGGAGAAGGCTCTGAAGGCAGGAGTCGACCACGAGAGAAGAACAATGATCGGTTCCGCCTACATCCAGCAGGGTGATGCAAAGAGGGGAGTCGAGATTCTCGAGTCCGTCATGTCCAACCCGAAGGCCGGGGATTTCCGCAACACCGCAACAGTGACTTGCTCCATGGGTTACTGGAGACTGAACCAGCAGGAGAAGGCCATCCAGGTCCTTGAAGATCTGAAGGAGACCGGCTACAGGAATGACAACCTGGACATAAACCTTGAGACCTACCTCCTTGAGAGAGGCGAGCTCAAGAAGGCCAAGCAGGCCATTGCAGAGGGAAGGAAGAACAACACAGAGAACAACGGGCTTCTGGACAACAGAGGCTGGTACTACATCCAGATGGGCAACTGGGACAAGGCCAGGGAGGTCTATGACGAGCTCATTGATGACAGGAACGCAAAGTTCCCTGAGGCCTATCTGCACGGAGCCCAGGTCAGCATCCACGAGGGCGACATCAGCCAGGCCATAGACAGACTTGGATGGGGAACCTCAAAGAGATTCTCTGCAACATGCCTTACAAGCAAGGCTTATATAGAGCATCTCATGATGGGACTTGAGAACCCTGCCACAAGGGATGAGTTCGCAAAGGCCATCGATGCCGCCGCAACTGAGGTCTCCTGTTCCAAGGAGTTCAAGGGCTATGATCTTGCAAAGCCTTTCGAGGATGATGCAGAGGGCGTGATCATGCCTCAGGAGAAACCTGCCTATACACCAACTTCGACTACAACAAAGGCTTCAGAGTCTGACAAGGATTTTGAAATCACAAGTAATGATTCAACAGGGGACATCAACACTGATGTGGATGATGACGACAGAGAACCGAATACGGATCTTGATGAAGACGATATTGAGCTTGCTGCCGAATATGGTGACACCTCTGAAGAGGATGTTGAGGATGTCCCTATGACAGATGTCGATGACGATGATGACAGGGAGCCAAATACGGATCTTGATGAGGATGAGTGATGCGTCGTTTTCTTAAACTGATCACGGGCAGACTTTTCTGGACCTTCCTCTCGTTCTTCATTCAGATGGGGATGATTTTCTTCCTTCTGAGGTACGTGGAATCCAGATTCGGTCTCGCTCTTGTAAACAGTTTGATCGGAATACTCCTTTCACTGATGATCTTCTCCAGGGATGACGCCCCGGAGTACAGGCTTTCGTGGATTCTCCTGATAATGGTGGTGCCTGTCTTCGGCAGCGTGATGTACCTGATCTTCGGAAACAAGAAGAAGGGCATCGTCCAGGAGAAGAGGATGCGCCTCTATCACGAGATGAAGTCCACGCACATGATAGACGCCTTTCCGAAGTCAGTGGAGCCGGAAAGGAACCTCTCTCCGGACAATCTGAAGCTTGCGAGCTACATCAGCTCCCTCAGTGAGAGCCGTTTGTTTGGAAACACAGACGTGAAGTACATGCCTCTTGGAGACGAATGTCTTTCCGTCATGCTTGAGGAGCTTGAGAAAGCTGAGCACTTCATTCTAATGGAGTACTTCATCTACCAGAAGGGTGTATTCTGGGATTCCGTGCTTGAGGTGCTGAGAAGGAAGGTCCTTGACGGAGTTGAGGTGCTTCTTATGTACGATGACATGGGTAGCATCGGAACTCTTCCAAGAAATTACGACAAGACCCTCAGGCGTTATGGGATCAAGGCTGTGAAGTTCAATCCCGTCAGATTGAGACTGAATCCGAAACTCAATTACAGAGACCACAGGAAGGTCTGCGTCATTGACGGCAATGTGGCAATCAGCGGTGGAATCAACATAGCTGACGAGTACATAAACAGGACAATCCGATTCGGGCACTGGAAGGACAACGCCTTCATACTGAGAGGGGACGGAGTCTGGAACTACACCTTCATGTTCCTGCAGCTCTGGACCTATTCCGCACCGAAGGATTTCCAGGTCACAGACTTCTCAAGCTACATGCCGACGATATCATGTCCTGGCAAGGGCTTTGTGCAGAGCTTCGGTGATAGCCCACTTGATGAGGTGACGGTGGCCGAGAACGCATACATGCACGTGATCAACATGGCCAAGCGCTATGTCTGGATCAGTACACCATATCTGATCCTTGACAGCTCCATGATCAACGCCTTGATTATGACGGCCAAGAGCGGGGTGGACGTCAGGATAATCACACCTAGCATACCGGACAAGAAGATGGTCTATGCCATAACAAAGGCCAACTACAGACAGCTTCTTGCCAACGGAGTAAAGATCTACGAATACGTACCTGGATTCATCCATTCAAAGATGTTCCTGAGTGATGATGACGTGTCGATCGTAGGCACAACCAACATGGACTACAGATCCTTCTTCCTGCATTTCGAGAGCGGATCCGTGTTCTATGGAGGCGACATGATAGGGGAGGTCAAGTCCGACTTCCTGGATACATTCAACCTTTGCCATGAGGTCACCTACAAGGAATTCCAATCAAGGTCCGTGGTGATGAAACTGTTTGCTGTTCTGTTCAAGATAGCGGCTCCATTGCTGTAGCTTTGTTTAGTAACATCTTTCTTGATTCTGGTCTGGTTTAATGTTACATTTGTTCTAATGGAGGACACCAATGAACGACAATCTTTCTGAAATCATCGATATTTTCTCGGAGACAACCGACAAAAGGGAGATGAGGAGACTGTTTGAAGATGTCTTCACAGAAGCTGAGCGCACAGATATAGCAAAGAGATGGTATATCTTCAAGGAACTCTACAAGGGAACCCCTCAGCGCAAGATCGCCAAGGAGATGGAGGTCAGCCTCTGCAAGATCACAAGAGGCTCAAAGACTCTCAAGAAGGATGACTCCGTCATAAAGAAGGTTTTGTCCGACATGTATGACGAGAGTCACATCTGATCTCAGAAATTGAAAAGATTGGCCAAAGCCTCTCTGGACTTCTGAGCCCTTTCATCCTCCTTCGAAGGGCCTAGGCTCTTGTCCGTCAATCTGAAGTAGTCACAGAAGTTCTGCTTGTCCTTGTCCCATACCGGTTCATCGATGGATTCTCTGCATCCATAGTGTGAATCCGGGCTGTAGAAGGAGCAGCACCTGCAGGTGTGCAGGCTCTTGGCGCATTTTGGGCATTCCGAAGAATGATGTATCGGTGTTGAGACTTCAGTCCTGCAATAAGGGCATTTTGCCATTTTCAGACCCTCATTTGATTCTAAGACTGTCACCTATCTTCTGCATCTCACCATCGGCATACTTGTCATGCTCCTGGAAGTGCTTGCGTCCGTCACCGTCGAATCTCGGGATGACATGGATGTGGAGGTGAGGAACCTCCTGACCGGAGGCAGGGTCATTGTTGATGATGATGTTGGAACCCTGGTTTCCCAGAATCTCCCTCTGTCTGGCCTCGATCTTCTTGGCCACAAGAATCATGTGGGTAAGAATCTCGTCAGGGCAGGAGCCAACGTTTGGATAGGGCTCCCTTGCAATGACAAGGCAATGTCCTTTCTTGACAGGGTTGATGTCCATGATCACGAAGCAGAGCTCGTCCTCATAGACCTTTGTGCTTGGAATCTGACCGGCTGCGATTTTTGTGAAAAGTGTTTCCATGCTTATAGAATACTACCTGTTCCTGGTTTTTCCAAGTTACTTGAATCTGCTTGTGTTGGCCTTCTTCTTTGTCCTGGACGGTTTCTTCACTTCCTGCCTTGGTTTTTCTCTTCTCTTGTCGGCTTCCATTGGTCTGCGTCTGTCCCTTCTTGGTCTGAGCTCGAGCTTCGGTCTTCTCTCCGGTCTTTCCCTGTGGTCGAAGAGGTCTGTCACCGGCTGATAGCTTGAGAGGTCCACCATACGTCCATACTTGTCCGTGAGAAGTGCTGCGATGATGTTGGTTGTGTGGTGGGACTCGGCTAGGAGCTTCGCAAGTGAGAACATCGAATCCGGGCACTTGCCGTTCTCTGCGTCCTCAATCCTCTTCAGAAGGTCGTCCAGCAGGGACTTCTTCTTGACTGCGATGATGTCCTCGATTGTCGGGATTCTGCGCTTCTCTATGTCAGACTTTGCAATCTTCTTGATGAAGGCGAGCTTTCTGAACTCGCGTGGCGTGACGAAGGTCACTGCAAGGCCTTCCTTTCCTGCACGGCCTGTTCTTCCGATTCTGTGGATGTAGGTCTCAGGCTCGTCAGGAAGACAGTAGTTGATGACATGTGTCAGCTCCGGGATGTCTATTCCTCTGGCTGCGACGTCGGTTGCAACCAGGATGCTGATCCTGTGCTCCCTCATCCTGTGCACTATCAGCTCGCGCTGGGTCTGTGAGAGGTCGCCATGGAGAACCTCGGCGTTGTAGCCTGCAGATATAAGTGAGGCCCCAATCTCGTCGCACTGGATCTTGGTCTTGCAGAAGACAAGGCCATAGAATTTGGGGTCCATCTCTATTGTTCTTCTGAGCGCCTCGAACTTGTCCTCTTCGTAGAGTTCGTAGAATATCTGCTTTGTCAGGCTGCTGGTCATGTCCTGTGTCTGTACCTTGATAAGCTCATAGTCCTTCATGAACTTTGATGCAAGTTTCAGAATAGGCTCTGGCATGGTGGCTGAGAAGCAGAGCATCTGTCTGTCCTCTGGCGTCTTTGAGAGTATGTTTTCAATATCCTCAATGAAGCCCATATCCAGCATTTCATCTGCTTCATCAAGGACACAGACCTTCAATTCGTCAAGTTTGAGGGTCTCCCTTTCAATGTGGTCCTGTATCCTTCCTGGTGTTCCGACAACGATGTCCACACCGGTCTTGAGTGCCTTGAACTGGATGTTGTAGGAGGCACCTCCATAGATTGCACAGGCTCTGGCGTCACGTCCGAAGGCAAGGCTGCTTATCTCGTCGCACACCTGCATGCAAAGCTCCCTTGTGGGGACCAGAATCAGTGCCTTTGGATTGCCTGTTCTCTCCTTTCGGGGGAAGTTGTCCAGCATCTCAAGGATGGGAAGTGCGAAGGCCGCAGTCTTTCCCGTGCCTGTCTGTGCCTGGCCTATGAGATCGCCATGTCCGCTCAAAAGAACCGGAATGCATCTGCTCTGTATCTCTGTTGGTGTTTCGAAACCTTTTGCCTGAATGGCCTCCAAACTTTTCTCGGAGAGACCTAAATTTTTAAATTCTTGTATGTTCTGCATATATAACGGGGAGAGCATAGCAGAAAAAGCAATTCGTGAATAGCTTAGAATCGATAATTGTCGAAAATTGACAAATTTTTCATCAAGGCTAATGGAGACACTAAAAAATAATTTTAGAAAACCACACAATTTGTAACACGTAGTGTTTTCAAGTTCTTTTGGATACTATAAATAGTGGCATTTGAAAACAACTAAAAATTTTAGTTGTGGTTCTGTTCCCCAGTGCTATAGTCTTTCAATAGTCCCATGGGAATGGGACAGTAACTATGACCCGGAGGGAGTAAGATGCTGAAGCGCTTTAGCCACTGGGTTGATCAGGTTTGCTGTCCAAATCCTGGTTGCCCTTGGCACGATCCAGGGAAAATCCCCAAGGGGAAGAGATGGTATCGGAGACATGGATACTATGAGTCCGCGCAGCATGGCATGGTTATGCGTTTCATATGCCTGAAATGCCATAGGACCTTCTCTGAAAGGAGGTTCAGCGAGGATTCATTCTATCTTCACTACGATAGCGTCGACGCCACTGACATCCAGCTGGCATGGCTGGAGGGGGACCCTGTGAGAGAGATAGCGAAAAGGCATGGTATTTCAACTGGTATGGTCAGAACAAGGCTGCGAAGAATGAGCTACGACCAAAATTGAATGATGTGTCAGCGTCAAAAAAAAGAGGACTGCCGAACAGTATGGGGGTTTCGGCAGTCCTTCTTTGCTTGTTATTGCTTCTTACTTCTTGCTCAGAACAGTTGACTGGACAACTGCGATGAGAATGATGAGGTCGATTGCAATGTTCTGCACAAAGTCGATGAACTCGAGGTCGTCAAGCTTTGTGATGTCTCTGAAGATGATGACAAGAATCCAGAAGACAAGGGCAACGATGCCACTGACTACTCCGACCATCTTTGGCATTCCAGGGATGAACTGGGCTGCAATGAGACCAAGACCTGCCACTGCGACAAGCACTGACACAATGTAGATGAAGGCTTCCTCGTCAAGGAAGTTGAAGAGAGGGCGAGTGAAATCTGTTCCTCTTGTGTTGACAAGACCTGCGATGCCCATGAAGATCAGCATGAGACCGACAAGCACCTTTGTAATAACCGCGAAATCAATTGTTGCTTTCTTTGAATCAGCCATTTCCTATGCTCCTATTCAATAAGAATAAAAATAGATTAATCCATTAGACTAACAAGTTCAATCAGATTCAATCATCAATATCTGTTGTAGACCTTCTCTGCAAAGGCGGGGAACCTGTCCAGATGGATGATTGTGCCGTCATCCAGCTTGGCATCTCCGGTGAAGTAGCCGAACACCTGATGCTGCTTGGATCTTATGATCAGAGCGTTGGTGTCAGAGAACCTGTCCACCACAGGCTGGAAGTCCATCTCGAAGCGACCATCGGAGCTTGTGAATTTCCAGTTCTTCATGATGTCATCCTCAGGGATGCAGAACTCGATGTCGTCAAGCTTATGGATCTTTCCATCGTAGAATATGACATTCTCGGAGGCGGGAGTCCTGTCTGTGAAACCATAGCCTATGTTGAAGCCGAAGAGGTGGCCGTCGACCGAGCCGCTTCCGGAGCCCCAATACCAGGTGTTCTTGTAGGTCCAGCGGCCTCTGCCCCAGTCCAGGACTCCCCATACATCATCGTCGAAATCAA
>DMOO01000005.1:0-2429 GCA_003456855.1 Sphaerochaeta sp. | reverse complement strand
GCATCGTCGAAATCAATCGTCTCGGTGTCGTTGCCCCTGCGGAGGGTTCCTTTTGCAGGCATGCAGTTGACCTTCTCGTTCAGATAGAAGGCGTTGCGCTTCTCGGCCCAGGAGGTGGCGATGTTCATGCTCTCCATCCCATTAGGCTGCAGAAGCTCGAACCTTGCGTCCAGACCGACCCTTCCATCGGGCAGCACAAGCTTCGGGGCTGAGATGAGAACGTTCCTCTTTATGCCTTTCTTCACAAAGGTCAGACGCATGTCCTCGCATGAGAAGCAAACATCGTTGTCCTTTGCAGAGGAGGGCGAGAGTCCTGTCTTGTGCAGGGTGAAGAACTTCATCTTGTCTGTCTGAGCGAATGCCCCCTTGTTATAGTCTATAAAAGATATGGAGAACAGACCTGCATAGCCAAGGTCGCTGATCGTTCCGCAGAGTGTCCAGCCGCCTTTTTTGCTGGTAATGGCGTAGTAGTCCCATTCCTTGATTCTGAGCTTGGAGGCCTTGATCATTTTCCTGTCATAGATCCAGACGGGGTGGCGTGCCCAGCCTTCCTCGACTATTGTACCCTTATTTGATAGAAGATCCTGCTTTTTTGTGACTTCATGGTTTCTCATACGGCCCTCCTTTTGCGCAAAAAAAAGCCGGAGCTTTGAACTCCGGCTTCATTATACACCAAGTTATTAGTTCGATGATGAGAAAACAGTTGCAAAGAACTGTGTGTAGAAGTTGTCAGTATGCTTGTCGCTGTTTATGACATTGTAGAACCTGTCGTAGACCGGCTGCATTGTTGCATAGTAGTTGTAGAGCATTGTGGCAACATAGGTGGCGTTGGTGTCATCATCATTGATTCCAGTGACCTTTGCGATGATGTAGGTATTCTCTGCATCTGCGACAGCCATTGCACCAGTGACGTAACCCTCTTCTGAGGTGAAGAGCTCTCTGGAGACTGCCTCATCCTTTGCGGATGCTGCGAGGTAACCTGTTGTGTCATAGTAATCAAGTCCACCGAGATACTGGCTTCCAGCAACGTTGTTGTTGGATGCTGAGACGGAGATGATTGTTGCGTTTGCACCTTCTGCTGCTGCCTCGAAGTCGTTCTGTGCTGTTGCTGCGGCAAGACCGACTGCTGTGTCGACATATGGTGTGACATCATCGATGTCGTTGGCGTCGATGTAGTACTTGACTGCTGCGAGAGTCTCTGCATCGGAGAAGTCAGCTGCGACGATTGCGCTGTCCAGCTTGTAGATGGAGTAGCCGCTTGAGCTCTGGATCGGAGCTGTGTAGGCGCCGACCTCAAGAGCTGTGAGCTGGTCGATGCTTGCAGGGTCTGACATGTTGGTGACGATTGAGAAGATGTTCAGGCTTCCAACCTTTCCTTCGCTTGATGCGTAGGAATCCTGTGAGTAGGTGGCGACGACGTCTGCCCAAGCTGTTCCAGCATTGAGTGCCTCATAGGCTGCTTTGATGTTCTCTTCTGTGCTTGCGCTGAGGACTGAGATCTCGGCCTTGTCGAACAGGGTTGAGTTCTCCTGACCATAGGCGACTGCGAGCTCATCCGGATAGGCGTTGAAGTCAATCACGAAGTAGTCGAAGGTCCTTGTCTTTGCTGCAACTTCCTTCACGAAATCGACCTCAGGAACTGAGACGATCGATGACTGGAGGTCGGAGACGACGACGTTGTACGGATAGTAGTTTGTGTAATAGGTGTTGACTGTGATTCTCTCAGCCTCTGAGGAACTGTTGAAGATTTCATCGCTGAAGTTTCCACTGTCATCATTGTAGACACCGGCTCTGATGATGAGGTCGTTGACGAGCTCCTGTGGTGCGACGATTCCTGCCTGCTTTGCTTCCTTTAAGAGGGCTGTGAAGACAACCTGTGACTGGTATGCATTGTAGTAGCTTGAGAGCAATGTATTGTAATCGCCGTTCAGATATGCAGTCTGGAGGTTGGAATCATTGACCAAGGTGTTGTAGAAAACACTGTTGTTTTCAAGATTGATGGATTCGCCATCATATGAACCCCAAGCGCTGGACTTCTCTGCCTTGGACTGTGCAATCATGACTACGACGTAGTAGACTCCACCAACCATGAGAAGAGCCAACACAACGATGATGATGATTGTGATGAGCTTCTTGAAGGTCATCGGCTCCTTCTTAGCCTTTTTCTGCTTTGATTCCACTGCCTTCAGCTTAGAATCATTGGTTTCTGCTGAAGGGACATTCTTATCTGCCATGGAAGACCTCTTGAATATAAGATATGGAACCCCCGTTCAAAGGGACGCCATTGATTAAAATATCATTATGTGTAGAGCAATGTCAATGTGAGTCATGTTGACATTGGAAAGTAAAAACCCTATATTTAACGCAGTTTTCACCGGGCAGTAGCGCAGGGGCTAGCGCGTCTGGTTCGGGACCAGAAAGTCGGAGGT
>DMOO01000051.1 GCA_003456855.1 Sphaerochaeta sp. | reverse complement strand
TAAGACCATGTCAACAATGGAGAAGTGGGAGGAGGAGCGCTGGCAGCACAACGTCGACGTCATCCCTTGCCGCATCTACATCGAGTCCGAGGATCCGGATGGACTGAAGGGCGTAGACATGAACAAGGTCCAGAAGGCCCGCCAGGCCCTCTACCCGACAATCCGCAAGTACCGCGACCAGCTTGAGAACAAGTACCAGTGGTGCATAGCCGCCGTCCCTGGCGAGGCATGGGCCAAGAAGCTCTTCCCTGAGCTTTCCAAGCACCAGGCGGTCGAGAAGCTCTGGGAGGCCATCCTGATGACCAGCCGCGTCACCGACGATCCGATCCAGGCCTGGGCAGACCACAACGAGGACCTCGCAAAACGCTGCGCCTACCTGAACAAGCTGGGCATCGACGAGCTTCACTACGAGGCAGCCAACGGCACGAACTTCACAGTCGGCCTGATGGAGAAGTCCCGCTTCTGCGGTGGTGGAGAGACCTCGCTTCAGAACATCTTCTTCAACCCGAACATCCCTTCCGAGGAGTGCTTCACCTCCCCTAAGCGCGGCCGCGCCGAGGGAATCGTCTATGCAACAAAGCCGCTGAGCTACCAGGGCCAGCTTATCGAGAACTTCTGGATCCGCTTCAAGGACGGAAAGGCCGTCGAGTGGAACGCCGAGAAGAACAACGAGATGCTCACCAAGATGCTGACCATCGACGAAGGCGCCAGCTACCTCGGCGAATGCGCCCTTGTCCCGGTCGACTCACCAATCTCCAACAGCGGCCTTCTGTTCTACAACACCCTGTTCGACGAGAACGCAGCCTGCCACCTGGCAGTCGGCAGAGGCTTCCCTGACTGTGTCGAAGGCTTCGAGACCATGAGCCTCGAGGAGGTCAGAGCCCTTGGCGTCAACGACTCCATGACACACGTCGACTTCATGATCGGCTGCGAGACCATGAACATCACCGCCAAGTGCCGCGACGGCAAGGAAGTGCCTGTCTTCAGGAACGGCAACTGGGCCTTCTGATACAAACTTTTGCATCAATGTGCATCTGAACCTATTCAGCCTCCATTCATCCGAGTGGAGGCTTTCTTTTCCATCATCCAACCCTCTTTCATCAACTTTGATGAACCTGATAGACACAATGAACACGACTGACCTGATGAACCTGATAGACCTGATTACTTCTTTTCCGGTTTTGTCAAAGTCTTTTGCGCAATGGATTAAACATCAATCCACAGACTCGATTATGCCTCCGCAGAGGATGGTGTCGTTGTCATAGACGACAAGGCTCTGGCCGCAGGTTGCAGCCTTCACCGGAGTGTCGAATGTCGCGCAGAGTCTGTCCTGGCTGTCGATGTTAACCTCGCAGGCGACAGGTGTGCCTGTTGATCTGATCTTAGCTGATGCATGGATAGTACTTCTGATCTCGTCCACAGCTCCCCAGACAAGGTTCGAGGCCCTGACGACCGTGTTGACCGTCTTGTCCTCATAGCCCACGACGACCTGGTTGTTCTTGACATCCAGAGAGATCACATAGAGCGGCTTCGGGGCTGAGACGCCAAGACCCTTTCTCTGGCCTATCGTGTAGTTCCAGATGCCGTTGTGCCTGCCAAGAACCCTGCCCTCCGTGTCGACGATTTCACCAGGGGTCGGCTCCACATCAAGAAGGTCAGCGTAGCTTCCACTGTAGAAGTCCTGGCTCTCGCCCTGGTCATTGGGGTGCATCCCAAGCTCAAGGTCAATGCCGCGCACATCGGCCTTTCTCATGGAGCCAAGCGGGAACAGCGTGGTAGCCAGCTGTCTCTGGGAGAGTCTGTAAAGAAAGTAGCTCTGGTCCTTTGTCGGGTCAAGGCCACGCTTCAGGCAGTATCGTGCGTTGTTCCTCTCGATGCGGGCATAGTGGCCTGTTGCAAAGTAGTCGAACTCAAGGCCAGCCTCCCTTGCGTACTCGACCATCGCCCCGAACTTGATCTTCTGGTTGCACCAGATGCAGGGGTTAGGTGTCCTGCCTGACATGTACTCGTCCTTGAAGTTCTTAAGGACTATGGACTCATAGAGGTCTGCAATGTCCAGGACAGTGTGCTTGATGCCAAGGCTGTCGCAGATCTGCTGAGCCTTCTCAACATCCTTCTTCTCGAACGGGGAGAAACAGGCATCCTTCATGCCACCGTTGAAGGTCCGGCCCTCCTTCCAGAGAGTCATGGTGACACCCTGGACATCATAGCCCTGCCTCTTGAGTAGATAAGCTGCAACGGATGAGTCTATTCCTCCGCTCATCCCTACTAGAACCTTTGTCATTGGAACCTCTATGGTGAAGTTAATGCATCTTGAATATCACAGTCAATGCCCCGCTTCCGCCTTCTGCGGCCTTGGGGACGGTGACCTCACGGACATTGGGATGGTTTCTGCACTCTTCCAGGACTGCAGGCCTCAGGACAGCCTCGCCTCCCTTTGAATGAAGACCCTTTCCGGTTATGATCCTGACCTTCCTCAGTCCATGTCTATAGCTTGCATCCAGGAACTCCCTTGTGGCCTGCACGGCAGCCTCGAGCTTCATCTCGTGGAGATCCAGCTCGTCCTGGGCATCCATCCTGCGAACTGCATTTATCGATATTTCTGAGGTGGTCTTTTCGCTTGGGGTTCTGGCCCTCTTGCTTAAGGCCTCGTCCTCATCGTGGGTCTGCTCCCATCTCGAGTAGATGTCCCCGAAGCTCTGGTCTATCCGGACCGAGGAGTTGTTGTTCTTAATTGTCTTGTTGTCTTTGCTTTCCTGCTTGTTTCGTTTCCTCTGCGCAGCCTTCCTGGATGCCTCTTCCTCCTGCATCCTCTCCCACTGCTCGAATATGTCCGCGAAACTCTGCTTTGCCATGGCTGTATCTTAGCAGTTTTCAGCCCTGGTTTCCTAGAGATTGACCAAAGGTTGCTAATGGAATATCCTAGTGACGTTGATCTTTTAGCTCAGCTGGATAGAGCACTTCCCTCCTAAGGAAGGGGTCGGGCGTTCGAATCGCCCAAGGATCATGAAGCCCTCTGGTTCAAACCGGAGGGCTTTTCTGTTCAAATGAACATTGCCATGTAGAGCGGAATGGTCAGTATCCTGTTCTCCACAACACCCACATTGCCGTCCACTAGCTTGTAGGCAAGAGGTATATCCTTATACCTCGACATTATGTTGTTCAAGGATCTTGCAGTTGTGTTCCCGCTCTTAACCTCTATGGGTATGACCTTGCCTTCCTTCTGAACCAGAAAATCAATCCCAACCTTCTTAGTCTCATTCCTGTAGAACCTTATCCTGTACCCTTTCTTTCCCAGAATGTCAGCCACTGCACATTCATAGAGACCACCTCGGGTTGAACCTGTTACCGTGTCATCCAGAATCTGCTGTTTCAAGGAGAAATCCTTCATTGGAATCAGAAGGGACAAATCCGATGAATATACTCTGAAATTGTCCTCAATCGAATAGTCATCAAGATCAAATCGAATATCTGAAACGTTTGTGCAGACTCTTATGATATCAGCCCTTCCCAGCCAGTCCAGACTGGATCCGTATTTCTGGGCCTTGCCGCCCTTCTCAACCTCTTTATACTGGAATTTATGGTTGTCCTTGTCCAAAAGCTGCGCGGTCAGAGACAGAAAACATCTCTCTGCCTTCATCTTATCCTGTGCATTCGCATAGTGGGCTATGTCATAGAGATAACCTTGAAGAAGTGCATTCTGAACCGTGTCTGCAACCCTGAAATCCCTGGTGTCCACGAAGGACTGCACAACTTCGGGCATACCTCCCAAAGCCATGAATGTCCTGAAATGCTTTATCATCACAGAATTGACGGCCTTAGGGACAGGAATTTGCTTGTCGAAGTTCTCACGCAAGGAAAGAATCATCTCATCAGTCACACCCATGCTCCAGAGAAACTCCTCGAAGTCCAGTCCGCACATGTCAATGCAATCGACATATCCAACAGGATAGGATGAGGCTCGTCTGTAGTCGATTCCTAGCATGGACCCAGATGCTATGACATCGTACCTTCCATCAATCGTCCAGAACTTGAGGGAAGATATGGCCTCAGGACATTCCTGTATCTCATCCAGGAAAATCAAAGTTTCCTTTGGAGCGATCTTCTTTTCAGGAAATCTGAACTTAAGAGATGTCACGAGGGTATCAACGTCAAGGTCACCCGAGAAAATGTCAGACAAGCTGGGCATCTCCTTGAAATTGAGTGTTACAGTCTCTTTATAGTTTCTCTTTCCGAATTCAGAGATGGCAAAGCTTTTCCCAACCTGTCTCGCCCCTCTTACAAGAAGGCTTTTCCTGTGTTCACCGCTTTTCCATTCAGCCAATAGGTCAAAGACTTTCCTACGAAGCATATGGTCTCCTTTTTTCGAAAATCTCCATCAATCAACAT
>DMOO01000189.1 GCA_003456855.1 Sphaerochaeta sp. | reverse complement strand
TTCAGCCCCTCCTTGCATATAAGCTCAAGTTGCTGGGGAATGCCTCCATTCTTGTTCCTGTCGCCGGGGTCAAAGTTCGACTGGGTGAAGTTTCCGTCACAATCCAAGGTCTCACCATGCCAAAGGACAATCCTCTGCCCTTCCTTGGCATTGACCTTGATCTCTGTATAGCCTGCGATGTTCTGGCCGAAATCCACCACAAGCTCCCCGTTTGGGGTCTTCAGCAGCCTGCCCTCGAACCTCTCCTGCTCAATTACAGGGACGGTGTCAGAACCAACAAGGACGGAATAAGGGTAATCGCATACGGCAACGGAGTGCCATTCAGAGATGTCCTCGCTGCGGGCATCATAGGACTCACCCTTCTGCATGTCATTCAGCCTTGTGGGGCCGTTCTGGGAGGCAAGCCAGGTGTCATCTGATTTCATGATCACCTTGCCGTCAACCTCAAGCTGGCAAAGAAGAGCGAGGTCACTGCCGTAGTAGCTGGGGGTTCCGTCGATTCCGACATTGCCCCTGTACCAGCCATCGCCAAGGGTCACCTCCATCTTGTTCAAACCTGATGTAAGCAGGTCGGAGACATCGTAGGTCTGGACCTGGATCCTCTTTCTGTAGTCATCGGCACCAGGGGCAAGGACGAAGTCCCCGACTCTTCTGCCGTTTATCTTTGCAACATAGAGACCATGGCAGGTGATGTACAGTCTTGCTGAGCCTGCTTCACCTTCTACAGTGAATTCCTTTCCCAGAACACTTGAGGGACGGCGCTCCTCGCAGGAGAAGGAGTACTCGGGATCTATCCACCTAGCCTTCCAGTCAGACTCCGACAGAAGCCCCATCTCATACCAGCTCTCGCTCCATTCAGATGGAATCCCGTCAACTTCCCAGAGTCTGACCCTCCAGGTGACACGTTCTCTGGATCCGGCCTCGTAGCCGATTCTGACACTGTTTGAAGGTCCATCGACCCTTCCGGTCTCCCAGACCTTGGTGCCATGGACGAAGGCCTCGACCTCATATGCCTTCTGCTGGCCTCCTTCGGCAACCCAACTCAATGTCGGATGCGGAAAGCTGATCCCCATAGGATTTGCCATATGGTCGGTCTTCAGGTTAACAGCCTTCATCAGAACCTTCCTTCAAACCATTTCGCACTGGTTTCTATGCTCTTCAAAGGATCCTTATCAATCCAGTTCCTGTGGCTTTCAAGCACAATGGAGTCAACGCCATTGGAGACTGCAATCTCTGACAGACCTTCAAGGTCCATGTTTCCAAGACCCAGCTCCATGCTGTCAACCTTCAGAATCGGGGTCATTGATGCACCGCTCTGCCTTGAACCCCTGTCTGTGACATGCCACATCCTCATTCTGTCTCCAAGACGATTCATCCACAGTTTGGAATCGGCACCGCCATCGGTGAACCAGAAGCTGTCGAACTCGAATCCAACCAGGTCTGCCTGGGTCTCGTCGATTATCACATCATAGGCGGTCTTATCGGAACTCACCTTAAGAAGCTCAACGTTGTGATTATGGTAAAGTAGACTCAGACCATTTGCCTTCAAGGCGGAACCCACCTTGTTCAGACGCTCCGCGAGCTTCCGGACCTCTGAAAGGTCACTGTAGTCAAAGCGGTACATGCCTGTGATGGCAATCCTGTCGGTTCCGAATGACAAAGCCTCCTCTGCAACCGCATCAGGTTCCCTCTCAAGGCTTCCAAGATCTGAATGAAGGCTGGCCACTGACAGGCCTGAGTCCTTGATCATAGTCTTCCAATCAAGATTGCCACCTTTTCCAGTAGGCATACCCGCCATTCGGGTCATCATTCTGACCATTAAGGAAGATGGGTGAATCATGAACCTGTTGAGCTCAAGCCCGTCATAGCCGGCCTTCCTGATTCTTTCAAGGGTCTCTCTGGCCGCCTTTTCATTGTCTGTGACGGTACCTAGCATTATCTGCTGCACATATCTCTTCACTTGCGTATCCCCTGCAGTATCCTGTTCATCTGCTTGATGTCCTCCTCCGATGCACCGGATTGCTTCATCAGGCTCAGAAGGGTGACTCTGTTCATCATGCGGATAAGGGCGGGATTGTCCTTCACCAGCTCAGCCACGTCGCCACGGTCCTTGGCCCCATTGTTCCACATCCTTTCAACGATTGCGGCGGACTCTGGGTTGGACTTCAGCTCCCCCAGTGTATCACTTACGGAGAAGCATGCGGAATCGAAATCGGCGTCGAACCAGTTGACCACGTTGGAGCTCTTGTTGAAGATGTAGCTCTGCTCAGGTTCGGTGACCTTGGTTATTACCATCTCATCGCTGAGATCCCCTGAGACGGCCCTGATCCTATGCACGCCTGTAAGCGGGATCTGGAAGATGAAGACCTTGCTTCCGTCCAGCTCCATTGCAGGCCAATCATCCACAAGGAGGGACACATGGTCCTGGTTGGAATATACCTTGATCTCGGTCTCCTCACCATGGCGCTTCTCGAAGCGCTTCCCGCAAAGATGGACGAACGGCTCCCTCTTGTTCCATGCGGCCTTGTACAGGTAGAACGCATCCTTTCTGGTCTCCCTGTCAAAGGTGACAAGGCCCTTCTGGTTCTCACCATGCTTTCCACCCTCGTCCCTTCCATCCGCGGCGAAGTCAAAGAGGTTCCAGACATGGGTGGCCCAGAGATAGGGTCTCTCCTCAATCATGTTGAGCATGTGCTCATGGTAGAGGCACTGGAACTCCTCCGTGTAGTCGCCCTTCTCCGGGTTGGCGCTGTGGAAGGCCACATTGGCATCCGCACCGTATTCGGAGAAGCCGATCACCCTTTCAGGGTATTTGCTGTGGTACTCATCGAAGAAGCTGTCTGTCTGTGACATCTCGCCAAGATACCAGCCGAAATAGAGGTTGTAGCTGTTGATGTCGGGGATCTCCAGCATTGGGCTGTCCTGCTCAAGCATGAACACATCAGCCATGACCGTAAGTCTGGTGGCATCCATTCTGTGGCACAGGTCATTGAGGATCCTGTGGTTCTCAAGAAGCTCCTCATTGACGACGCTTGCCGATGTGATCTCGTTTGAGAGTCCCCAGACAACGATTGATGGATGGTTGTAGCACTGGGTTATCAATTCCCTCATCTGGGAAACGGTGTTCTCTCTTCCATTCTTCATGTGCATCGTTATATATGGAATCTCAGCCCAGGCGATGATTCCATACTCGTCACAGAGATCATAGAAGTGCTGTGAATGCTGGTAATGGGCAAGTCTAACAGTGTTTGCACCTATCTCACGGATGATTGCCATGTCCCTGTCGTGGTCGGAGGAAGCAAGGGCATTTCCCTTTCCCTTGACATCCTGGTGTCTGCTTACGCCCCTGAGCGGATAGCTTCTTCCGTTGAGGAAGAAACCCTTCTCTGGGTCGCAATGATAGGTTCTGCAGCCGAATCTGGTGGAGATGGAATCCCCGCTCTCAAGGCTTGCAACGGCGGTGTAGAGATAGGGGTCATCCACACCATCCCAAAGCCTGACATCATTGATCCTGAACTGTGCGCTGGCATGGCCGTCAATGCTCTGTACGCAGAGCTTCTGCCCTGCCACGGAGATGTAGACCTTGTCGGCATTCTGCCAGGTCTCTACCGTGACATCGGCCACCTTCCTTTCCAGGTCGACAACAGGTGTGATCTTGATTCCGGGTGTTCCGTCCTTGAGCAGCTCGAAATGCTCAGCTGGGACGACTATCAGGTTAACATCCCTGTAAAGTCCTCCATAGAAGGTGAAATCTGCCTTCTGAGGATAGACTCTGGTGTTGTCGCTGTTGTCCACAGCGACCACCAGTTCATCAGAGCCCTTCAGATGGCCTGTAAGTTCCACACGGAAAGTCGAGTATCCACCATCATGAGAGAAAAGCAGTTCCCCATTGAGATATACGGATGCACTCATGGCTGCGCCATTGAATTCAATAAAGACCTTCTCCCCGTTCAGGACATTGCAGTCGACAGTCCTTCTGTAGTAGCAAGTCCCGCGATGATAGTTGTTTCCGCCATCCTGGCCATCCAAGGCATTCCAGGTGTGAGGGATGGATACCTCCTCCCAATTCACCCTGTCCTTCGAGAACTGCCAACTGTCAAGTCTAGATACTCTTCTTTCCATGCTATCACCTCAACCTTTAAGCTCTGCCTTCTTCTCGCTGATCCTCTTCTGGACCTCGATCATCTCCTTGCGGTCAAGTCCGCAGAAGCGCATCGCCAGGAGTGTCACCAGCCAACCGATGATTGCAAGGCCGTATCTGAGGAACATTGTCATCCAGAAGACCCCGGCTGTGGCTTCATCACCCGGCTGTGGCAGGGTTGCGGTATAACCGATTATTGCCACGCATCCTGTTGCTATGGCTCCGGAGAAAGATGATACGATCTTGTCCACAAGGCTATAGGTGCCTGTGATGACGGCAGGGATGTACTTGCCACTTCTGTCCAGCTCATAGTCGATGATGTCAGCCATGAAGCCTGTGTTTGAGGTTGTGATTCCCATTGCGAATCCATTGCATACCAGAGTCAGAAGCACGAACAGGATCATTGTGATTCCCATGTGGGCGATGCTGGAAGGCTCGATGACAATGAAGAACAGAATCATAACTGCATTTGCAATCAGGCTGAGAGTCGTCCATCTGACGATTGACTCCTTGTGTCCATGCTTTCCCGCATATTTTGCGCCAATGAAAGCAAAGATTATGGACGGAAGCATTCCTATGACACTGAGAATGGTTCCAAGACCCATGTTCCCGATCAGGATTCCCAGAAGCATTGTTGTGACGACGCTGGCGCTCTGTGCCTGCTGTGCAATCTTGTCCGAGGCAGCGGAGGCGATGTAGCACTGCAGAGGTCTGTTGCTCTTCAGGACGCTGATCATGTCCTTGACCTTCAGTCTCTGGTCGCCCTTTTTTGTGCCCTCGAAGAACTCCGGCTTGTCGTAGGCTGAGACGCCGATACAGACAAGGATTACTCCAATGAGGGAGACGAAGATCACCAGGAAAGTTGCAGCTGACAGGAAGGCCTGGTTGTAGGTGCCGCCGAACCTAGGAAGCATGACTACGTTCAGCACGATTGTCAGGATCATCGGCACCATGTAGTTGAATAGTGTGAACCAAACTCCGACCATCGGACGCTGCTTTGGGTCGTTTGTCATCAGGGCAGGAAGTGTCTGTGCCGTCATGTTTACGATTGTGTAGCCTATGACATAGAGCATGTAGCAGAGAAGGAAGGTCGGAACCCCATGTCCCTTGCTTGAGAATGCGGTGAACATGAAGAAGAGCCCCAGACTCTGGACTGCCCAGCCAAGGAGCATAAGAGGTCTGACCTTACCCCATCTGGTGTTCATCCTGTCATACAGGAAGGCCAGAAGCGGATCTGTGATTGCATCAAAGATCCTTGTGAAGGTCAGAAGACCTGCGATGATTGCAGTGGCTATTCCATATCCAATGCTTGCTGAATAGCTGGCCATGCCAATCAATGAATAGACGGCCATTCCGTTAAGGCCGTTTGCGGCCACAAGGATGATCTGCCAGAGTTTCGCTCTTCTGTACTCGACGCCATCCGCCATACTTGCACTAATCTTATTAGTTGCCATGTTTATCTCTCCTTTTTTCCAGACAACGCAAACCACATTGCCTCAATCGTAAGGCTAATTGAGGATAATCAAGTTTTAAAGTCCTATTAATTGGTGAAAAGTTACAAAAATTAAGGATTTATAAAAAATGTATCCATGTTATTCCATCTCGGAAAACCATGGTATAATACTTTTCAGAACTGGGAATTAACAAAAGGAATCAAAAATGGACGCCAGCAAAGAGCCTATAGAAAAAAGTCTAATTTTTCTGAAATCACTTTTTCCTCCGGAGGACATGTGTGGAATCTGGTGCTACGACACTGCCGGAAACCCTATCTCAAGCACATACACAGGCAAGGAGAGGACCGTCCTGGAGAAGGCTCTGAAGAGACTTGGAGCAATGAAGAGGATCCTTGAGCTCTACAAGGCGGGAGAGACCGATGAGCCCAGGCTGCTCGGATCCTCGATAGGAATGCAGTGGGCTGCGATCTTCACATCGGAAAGGAGAAGCAGGAGGATCTTCGTAATAGGACCGGTCTTCTACACAAACGTGTCTGAGGATCAGATAAGACAGGGACTGTCCCAGGACCTTGCAGACGAACTTCATCACATCCTGGACGGAATACATACAATGCCCAACTCAGTCTTCCTGAACTACGTGACCAACATATACAACGCCCTCACCGGCAGGACACTTAGCACAATCAACCTCTTCTCAGGCGATGACGATAAAAGGTTCCTGACCGCTCAGGCCACGTCCAAGAGAGACAGGGAAAAGGTCTATGTCTACGAGCAGGAGATGCTCAAGACAGTCCGAGAAGGGAACATCAACTACAAGAATGCCTTCATGAAATCAATGAGAATCAGCCAAGGGGTTCCCATCCAGGGGAAGGACCCTCTGAGGCAGGCGAAGACAAGCCTTGTCGTCATGGAGACCCTGATCTCACGTGCGGCAATGGAGGGCGGCCTGAACCCGGAGATCGCATATTCCCTGGGAGACTCCTATCTCAAGGCAATAGAGGACAGTGAGGACAGCGGAGAGCTTTTCGCCCTTGCAAACGCAATGTTCCATGACTTTGTATATAGAGTTCACAGGACAAGGAACGACAAGGGATACTCCGCAGCTGTCCAGAAGTGCTGTGACTTCATAGAGGTCTCGCAGGACAGGAGGATCGCCGCATCAGACCTGAGTGCCCTCTGCGGCTATTCCGAATACTACATAACCGAGAAGTTCAGAAAGGAGACGGGCCTGTCACTCAGCGAATATATAAGAATCTCCAAGGTCGAGAAGGCAAAGAGCATCCTGGCCTCGACCTCGATGACAATCAAGGATATAGCCTCACAGCTTGCCTTCAACACCACAAACTACTTCATCCATACATTCAAGGGCGTCACAGGTCTGACCCCCACGCAGTACAGAAAAAAGCTCAGGCAGGAATCGGAGACCTTCTGAATCAGCCTTCCAGGAACCACCTGCACTCATCATCGGTGCACTTTCTGGCGTTCTCGTCCCTGATGTTCAGGTGGAACACGTGGTTCAGACCTGCTCCGTCTCCGCCATAGGTCCTGTCCACGAACTGCACCCCGCAGGATCTGAGCCTGTACACAAGGCCCTCCTTGGCAAGCGGTCCGGCCAGGGTGTCCTTGTTGGCCGTCATGACATAGACACGTGGGAATGATGGGTTTATGAACTGGATCGGGTTTGCCAGGGACACCTCCATCGGGTCCTGCCCCTGGTTCGGAAGAAGCGCCTTCATAAGGTCCCTCAGCATGGCGCTGGACTTCTTCATGTCTATCTCGAAGACACCGCAGTTGAGTCCGACAGCAGATGGGCAGATTGACGGCTTGACCTTCAAAGCAGAGGCATAGGAGCTGTCATTGCAGGCTGCACAGTAGATTACAAGCATGTGGCCACCGGCGGAATCCCCGACGGCGAACACCCTGTTCAGGTCGAACCAGCCGCAGTCAGCGTTGTTCTTCAGCCAATCGAACACAAGGCAGGTGTCCTCTATGCCAGCAGGGAACTTGAAGTCAGGGGCGAGTCTGTAGGTGAAGTTGACCACGGCGAAGCCCCTCTGGGCTAGGTCCATGCAG